>JAGLDP010000059.1 GCA_023145515.1 Bacteroidales bacterium | reverse complement strand
GGACAGGAATTGGGTCTTTTAGAAAGTTCTGTTGATTATAATTTTATTATTGGCATAAGAGAGGATTTAGATTCAATTACATCATGGGTATATAGATATGACACTTTGAGTCTGCGTCGTTTTATTAATACTGACAGGCCGCAACCGGGATCTATTAAGGATGAGTTTGCATTTTTACGTAGCTCTGTTAGTGACTATTTATCGTATTCTTCATTGGGCAAATATGCAGAGAGAATATCTTCAGTGAAGAGAGAACTTAAAGATACCAGAATTCATTATGATCGATTGTTTCAGCAACGACAATTGCGAAACAAAGATCTTAAACTTTCAGAAAGGCAGCTATTGAGGCAGAAAGACTTATTTGAGAATGGAATTATCTCTGAGTCTGAGTTTGATGTGGCATCTCAAGAAGGCTTGCAAAAACAGTTTCAGTATGAGGAAGCAAGATCGGGATTATCAGCAATGCAAATCCAAATAGATAAACTCGTACATCAAATTCAGGAGTTTCAGATTTTGGATAAGGAGCTAGAGCTTTCTTTACTTAATGCTATTGATGAACGACTTACCGGTTTGCTGGGCACTATATCAGAGTGGGAAGTGAACTATTTATTATTGTCTCCTGTAGATGGAGTTGTGAGTCTGACTAGGTATTGGACTGAAAATCAGAAAATTGCAAAAGGAGATCGGGTAATGGCTGTGGTTCAGAATGAGCCTGATATTTTATTAGGAAAACTTGAATTGCCGGTAACTGGTTCAGGAAAAGTAGCAATTGGTCACAGAGTGCTGGTTAAGCTCGACAAATATCCATATATGGAATATGGCATGCTGATTGGTGTAGTGAGTTCAATATCGACGGTTACAGATCAGGATTATTACCTACTTGAAGTAGCTTTTCCAGATGGCTTATCCTCAACCTATAATAAAAACCTGAAATTGACACAAGGGATTACTGGAAAGGCTGAGATTATAACTGACAACATGAGCTTCCTTGTGAGAATTGTTAGTCCTATTCGCTCGCTGATAACAGGTAATCGACATGTTCAATAGAGTTCACCTACTTGCTTCTTGAAAAAAGACCATCCTCCAGCTTTTCATTCACTCTAACTGTATCAACAATTATTTGTGTGGATAGTTGACCATTGTTGTTTTCAATTCTAAATGGTAGTACCATTCCTTCGATCTCTCTGAAATCAGAGAAAACAGAATTAGACTCATACGGAAAACCTTGTAAAAAAATGTTGGCTTCAGTTCTTTTAATAAGGTAATCTGCTTTATCAATGAAAAATTTCATCCGATCTCCTGATGGCTTCTTCAAAATCAAAATATGGCTTGGTGTAGAGGCAATTTGATCTTCTCCACCATATTCCAAAGTGTAATTCATTTCATTTGCATTGAATAAAACACCATCAAAGATGGCACTTTCAATCAGCTGCCTTAATTCCATGCCTTCAATGTTCGATGTGTCAGGAGATAAATATGGGTTCAGATTCCAGCCTGTTCTTCCATCAAAAGCTTGAGTAATACGACCATCATCAAGATGAATATCCAAACGGTATTTATTAGGCCGCTTTTGTAATATAGTGACCTTTAGTGTGTTGCCTAGTTGTTCTATCGATCCGAATGAGATTAAGCTACTAACTTCTTTTCGTTTGGAAAAGCCTATAGCAGCAGCGTGTTTATCCAGAATAGTCTGAACTTCTATATTGTTCCTTTGGGCATGACTCTGTAAAGGAGCAAGCATGAAAAAAACAAGAATAGTAAGGCTTAATAGTCTGGTGATTATACTCATTGTAGTATTAGTTGAGATATCAAAGTACTGAATGTATTAGTTTCAGCTTACTCAATAAGGGTTTCATTTGGTCTAAAGAAATCATATTAGCTCCATCAGATAGAGCTTCTGAAGGTTTAGGATGAGTTTCGAGAAAGAGTCCATCTGTACCTACTGCTATGGCCGCCTTGCACATTGTTTGAATATGCTCAGGCAAACCCCCGGTTATTCCAGAACTGGAATTGGGTTTTTGCAAACTATGAGTTCCATCAAATATTACCGGATATCCGGTTTTCTTCATTTCAGGTATAGATCTGAAATCAACAATAAGATCTCGGTAACCAAATATTGATCCTCTCTCAGTTAGCATGATATCGGTATTACCAGTACTAGTTATTTTTTCTATTGCAAAGGCCATTTGTTCTGGGGCAAGAAATTGAGCCTTTTTAATATTTACAGGTTTTCCTGTTCGACCTGCAGCTAGTAGAAGGTCTGTCTGTCTGCAAAGAAAGGCTGGAATCTGTAGTATATCAACATAAGCAGCTGCCAATGACGCTTCTGATGACTCATGAATATCAGTTATTACTGGCACATTATATTTCTCACCTATCCTTGCCAGGATCTCTAGCGCTTTTTTATCACCAATACCGGTGAATGAATTGATTTTTGATCTATTGGCTTTTCGGTAAGAGGCCTTGAAAATCCACGGAATCTCTAGATCAGAACAGATGCTTGAGAGGGTTTCTGCAACCTCTATACAGAGTTCTTCAGATTCAACAACGCAGGGGCCGGCAATGAGAAAGAAGCTATTGTTCTTATTAAAATTTTTAATAAAATCCGACATGGGATATTCGCTTAGTAGTTGTATTTATTTTTCCAGAATGCTTTCATGCGCTCTCTGATTTCTTCTTCCTTGCTATTATTATCTGGTTCCCATATCAACTTGCCGGAGATCTCTTTTGGTAAGTATTCCTCGCTGATAAAATGATTCTGGTGGTCATGAGGATACTGATAGTCTTTTCCGTAACCAATACTTTTCATCAATTTGCTTGGTGCATTTCTTAGATGCAAAGGAACAGGTAAATCGCCAGTTTCACGAACTAATTCCTGAGCATTTTTGATTGCTAAATATGTAGAATTGCTTTTCAGACTTGTTGCAAGGTAGACTGTTGTTTGAGAAAGAATTATTCTTCCTTCTGGCGATCCTATTTTGTGAATTGTATCGAAACATGCATTTGCTAAAAGTAAAGCATTGGGATTGGCAAGCCCTATATCCTCTGATGAAAAAACAACCAGCCTTCTGGCTATGAATTTTGGGTCTTCTCCTCCTTCAATCATTCTCGCAAGCCAGTATACTGAGGCACTAGGGTCTGATCCTCTCATTGACTTAATAAATGCTGATATAATATCGTAGTGCAGTTCGCCATTTTTATCATACATGGCCATATTTTCCTGAATACGTGTCATCACAAGATCATTTGTAATTGTGATCTTAGCTCCCTCTTCTGAGTTTATGATAAGGTCCAGAATATTATAGAGCTTTCGTGCATCTCCTCCTGAGTATTTTATAAGAGCTTCTTTTTCAACTACTTCTACATCCTTTAGTTTTAAATGTATGTCCGTTTTGAGAGCATGATCAATTAGATTTACCAATGCTTGCTCATCTAAAGGTTTTAGTATATAAACCTGACAGCGGCTAAGAAGTGGTGAAATAACTTCGAAAGAAGGGTTTTCAGTTGTAGCACCAATCAATGTAATTGTTCCTTGTTCAACTGCTCCAAGCAATGAATCTTGTTGCGACTTGCTGAAACGGTGTATCTCATCTATGAATAATATAGGATTTGGACGGTCAAAGAACTGAAGCTTTTTTGCTTTGGCTATTACTTCCCTTACGTCTTTAACGCCAGAACTAATTGCGCTTAGAGTATAAAAAGGACGCTCTTGCTGATTAGCGATGATTTTGGCCAGAGTAGTTTTACCAACACCCGGAGGACCCCATAGAATAAATGAAGGAATCTGTCCTGACTCAATGAGCTGACGTAGTATAGCATTTGTTCCAACAAGATGCTCTTGTCCGACATACTCTTCAAGACTTCGTGGTCTTAATCTTTCAGCCAAAGGTATTCTTGGTGTCATCCATTCAAATATTTCTCTAAAAATACACAATTCATAAAGAAGACCTTATCTTTAGCAGTCTTAATAGTATTGTTGAATGCGCTTTAGATTACTTTCCTATATATCTTTTTTCTTGTTTCCGGTAATGCTTTGTGCACAAAGTAAATATGTGCCACCAAGTCCCTATGGCATTCTTGAGAATAGACAGCACTTCTCAAAATATCTGATAGTATCACCCGGGTATTTTGGTCCGAATGCTTTGCCTGTACCTCGCTTAACAGACGGACGTGTGAAAGAAAAATTATGGATTGATTTGGAATATGAACAATACTCAGGTACAAACGAGCTTACTTATGATGTTTTCACCGACATTCATATTCCGATCGCTAATGGTAAAGTGTCTTTGGAGTTTTATTACGTTCCGTATGAATTCTACTCAGTAGATTATGAGCTAAGTCGTGAGAGAAGATCTCAATCTGGTGAGGCTCTTAATGGATCTGCACAGGGTGATGTTTACTTTGGTACTCATGTTCAGCTTATCCGTGGCCATAGATGGATTCCTGATTTTGCATTTGGAATGACCGGACGAACAGCTTCTGGAACAAAGGCTGAGGATGTCAGATATACAAATGCTCAAATCAGATGGTTTGCTTTAGTGGGATTTTATGTTTGGCAGACTTATTTAGATGATTATCCTCAGAATGATGCATTGTTATATGGAGCTGGTGTGGAGTTGAAATATGGCAGAATTAGTCTTCTGAATTCTATCAGGGGTTATAATGGATACATGCACAATGGAGATCATCCATTGATTTATCGTTCAGAAGTGGGGCTAAGTGAGGGGGCAGCTTCTCTGATTCTTGGCTATGAGTATGGAATTCGTGACTATCCCTTCTCGTGTTTTCGAGCTGGATTTCGGATTAATGGTTTAAGTGATAAGGAATGAAATTGTCGGTAATTAACAGACCGTCTTTCTATTTAGGATTACTCTTGGTGGTGCAACTGATTCTTCATTCATCAGTTTTCCATAAGGATCTTGTTGGGTTTCATGTTTGGAGGCAGACCCAAACACAGAATACTATCAACAGTTTTGTTGAGGAAGATTTCAATATCTTAAATCCCAGAAAGAATGATCGGGGTGAGAATGATGGTGTTTTTCGTATGGAATTCCCTTTGTCGCAATGGATTACAGCTATTGCCGTTAAGATGTTCTCTCATCCGGTTCTCGTTAGTCGACTAATGAATTTTTTGTTTGCCTTTCTATCGATTATCGGATTATATCGATGGACAAAGATATATTTCAGCAACAAATGGATTCCTTTGATAGGGATAATCTTGCTTTCATTTTCCCCTGTGTTTTACTATTATATGGTGAACCCTATGCCAGATAATCTTGCTCTCTGTTTTGGGATATGGGGACTGTTTGGTTTTGCAAAATGGCAAAAATCTAAGCAAACAAAATATCTTCTCTTTGGTTTGCTTCTGATTACTATGGCAAGCCTGGTGAAATTGCCATTTTTTCTGTACTACTCATTGTTTGGATTTGCAATTCTTTTTCCTGGTAAGTCATTGGGTCTCAAGTACAAAATCCAACAACTATCCGCTGGAGTACTATTTGCATCGCCTGTTTTGGCATGGTATATTTGGGTAATTCCTGAATGGGAAGGAAATGGAATTGTGCAGGGCGTGTTTCAAATGAATCCGGAGCAAAAAAGTCAATACTGGTATTATGTCTGGTTTCACATCAGAACTACCTTGCCTGAACTATTGCTCGGCTGGCCAGCTGTGCCTTTTTTTATATTTGGAGTTTACCAGCTTTTCAATAATAGAAATAGAAATAGATATTTGAGAAGATACTGGCATTATGCTGTTTTGGGAGTCTTGCTAAGCGCTTATCTTTTGTTTGAGATGAACATGATTGAAAAGGTTCATGATTATTATTTTTTACCAGTGTTGCCTTTTGTTGTAATTCTTGCATTGTTGGGTATCAGGCATATAGATCGTTCTAAGTTGAGTGATTATCTTAAGAAATCAATATTGATATTACTAATTATTTCACTTCCCGTTTTTTCATTTTATAGAATTCAAGGCAGATGGGATAAAACTGGATTCAATACCGATTTGCTAACATATAAAGAGGAGCTTAGATCGGCTGTTCCGGATAACGCTCTGGTATGTGTGGGAAATGATACTTCTCATCACATCTTTTTATATTATGTCCATAAAATGGGATGGGCATTTGAAAACAATTGGATAAATGCCCAGAGAATCAAGGAGATAATTAATAATGGTTGTAGATATTTGTATTGTGACAGTAGAACAATAGATCAAAAACCTGATATCCAGGCTTTGTTTGGTATGAAAGTTGCTGAATATGGAACAATAAGGGTTTTTGAGTTGAAAAAGCCTGAAGATTTGTTGGACTAGCATTTTGGTATTAGAAAATTCTCAGCCATGAAAAAGTATATCATAATTGGTCTTATCGTAATCCTGCCTGTCCTGAGCTTAGCTCAGGGGCCTATTAGTTTTGGTCCGAAAATTGGATGGAATACCACTCAGATATCCACTCAATATCAAGACTACATTGATCAAATGAAAAATGGTGTACAGGGGGGAGTGTATTTTAGTATTTATATGGATAAATTCTACATTCAACCTGAGGCATACTTTTCCTTAAAGAGAGGCTCTTTGGATACAACTATTGGTAATCCCGTAGACCCTTTAGAGTCGATGGATGTTAGTCAGTCTTTTGCGATAACTTCTGTAGATATTCCGATTCTTCTGGGTTATAAACTAGTTGACCTCAAACTTATCAGGTTACGTGTTTGGGGAGGCCCTGTAGCTTCTTATGTTTTAGACAAAACTTATACCATTAGACTAGATGGATTAGAGCAAAACGATATTGTCTCAAAGAATGACTTTAAGGATGCTGTATGGGGATTTCAAATGGGTGCAGGTTTGGATGTTCTATTTCTAACTTTTGATATTGGATATGAATTTGGTTTGGAAGAGTTTATGAGTATCTCCTCCCTTGATGATTTGGGCTTTACAAATAATATGTTCTATGTGTCTTTGGGCTGGAGAATTTTCTAGTAGTTTTCAGCCATTTCTTCGAAGTATGCTTTAGGATGTTGACAAGCCGGACAATTCTCAAGAGCTTTTGTACCTTCATGCACGTATCCACACTTACGGCACTTCCATTTTGTTTTCTCTTCTCTTTCAAATACCTTTTCTGTATCAATGCTTAGTAGTAGCTTGCGAAAACGCTTTTCATGCTCAGCTTCAACTTTGGCAATCATTTTAAATGCGATAGCAATTTCTTTAAATCCTTCTTCACGTGCAACT
>JAGLDP010000058.1 GCA_023145515.1 Bacteroidales bacterium | reverse complement strand
CGAAGTAGCCAGGTTTTAGTGAGCCCCGTTTCTCAAGTCTGAGATTTTCAGCTGGCAAGCTGGTTAACTTACGAATGGCTTCTTCTAATGAAATTATCCCTTCGTCTCTGACATACTTGGCCAGAAGTCGGGCAAAATTCCCATATGCCCTTGGATGAGTTGAAGTGTTTAGAAATACACCCTCAGGTGCTCTGGATTGTGAATCTGAACAGTAGCTAACCCAAGGCAGGGCAATTTGTTTCTCAACATTTTCTTCAGACATCAAAAAGTACACACAAGAAACGTCTGCATTGTTATCTATTACCAGATCCATGGCTGTTTCCTCAGCTGATTTGCCTCTTAGTGCAGCTACTTCTGCCAGTGTTTTTCCGGTTAAGTACTTCAAGCTATCCTGACGGAATCCAACCAATATTACTTTGTCTGGAGAACCGGCTGCCAGATATAGGCTTTCCCATTCTGTGGTTGGAGTCACCATTTCTTTTAGTACACGTTTTCTTATTTCAGGATCTTTTAGTCGTCTGACCCAGGCTTTATTCCCTCCCTCCTGAACCCAGGGGGGCATCGCCGCATCTAGTCCTGTTGATCCTGCCGTATACGTGTACATATCTGCTGTAATTTTTAATCCTTGTGCCCGTACCGCTTCAATCTTTGCTATCAGCTCATCCATTTTTGGCCAGTTTTCTTTTCCGGCAGCTTTGAGGTGATAAATCTCTGATCTTACCCCAGATTCTCTAACTATCCTGATCATTTCCTCATAAGCTTCCATCAGGGCATTACCTTCACTTCGTAAATGTGAGATATACAAACCATCGTATTCGGCTACTACTTTGCACAACTCGATCAGCTCTTCTGTGGAGGCATAAAAAGCAGGGGCATAAATCAGACTTGCACCAAGTCCTACTGCACCCTCTTCCATAGCCTGTCTTACCAGTTGTTTCCTGGTTTCTAATTCATCAGGGCTTGGCGCACGGTTTTCATATCCAACTTCATGCACTCTCACAGTAGTTGCCCCTACAAATGAGGCTATGTTGCATGACACACCTCTCTTTTCCAGGAATTTTAAAAAGCCACCGAAGCTGGTCCATTCTACCTGGTATTTGATATCCCCCTGTCCTTTTTGTTTCTGTTCTTTCATTTTCGGACTCAAAGGTCCACCTGACCATCCCTCGCCGAAAACTTCAAGTGTGACCCCCTGTAATATATCACTCATCGAACGTCCGTCCTCTATCAATGAATTATTGGCCCAGCTTAGCATGTTAATGAACCCTGGGGCAACAGAGAGACCATTCAAATCGATTTCTTTTTCTGCTTTGGCAGATTTGAGATCTCCTATTTTGGCAATAGTGTCTGCAATTAAGGCGATATCTGCTTGGTAAGATGGCTCACCTGAACCATCCAGGATTTTTCCGTTACGAATAATAATATCATAATGTTCAGACTCTTGACAGCTGAATAGTAAAAGTGAAGCAAGGAAGATAAAAATGACTCGATACATGATTATAAGGATTAAGTACGCTTAAAATTACACTTTTGATCGGATTAGTGCTTCCTGGGGGATCATTGATTAAGAGAACTCATGTATACCGCAGCTTTACTTCTGTATTTTCTGGTAAATATTACTTATTATTACTCTGAAAACTGACAACAAATAACTATGGCAAGGCAAAAAAACCTTTTTTTCTTAGCTTTTCTTTTTATTGGGGTAATATCGTTTGGACAAACTCCACATCCTGACACTCTGTTCTTTAAAGATCGCTTGCAGCCCCTGTGTGAAGATAATATTTTTAAAACCGAAGGGTATTATAATTGGGGAGCCTCCATTATCAAGGGAGAGGATGGAAAATATCACATATTCTATTCGCGTTGGAAAAAAGAGTTGACATTTTTTGCATGGCTCACTCATTCTGAGATTGCTCATGCAGTTTCTGACAATCCTGCTGGTCCGTGGCAATATATAGAAACTGCTCTAACAAGCCATGGTTCAGGATATTGGGATGCAATTACTGCCCATAACCCGAAAATCAAGTTTTTTGAAGGGAAGTATTACCTGTATTATGTGTCGACTAACCTTGGCAACAAAGAATATACAGAAGAAGACCTGATTGAAATAGCACGAGTAGGGTATTCGCATCCCGATTGGGCTATTTTAAGACCCAATCAAAGAACGGGAGTAGCAGTTTCGAATTCTTTAAATGGACCATGGACTCGCATGGATCAGCCATTGATTGAACCCTCAGGTCCGATTGTTACACTCACGGTAAATCCGGCAATTACACAGGGTAAAGATGGAAAATACTACCTGGTGGTTAAAGGGGATAAGCCCAATGAAATCAGATTTATACGTGATCAGGCCATGGCTATTTCTGACTCACCCACCGGGCCTTTTGAGATTCAGCCCAATCCGGTTATTGATTACATGGATACTGAGGATATGAGTATCTGGTATGATGTAAATCGTGATTATTTCTATGGAGTTTTTCATGCGCACAGCTTTGTTGGAATGGTAAGTTCGAAGGATGGAGTAGAGTGGAAGAAAGCTACTGAATACGCTTTATTGCAAAAAAAGATTAAACGTACCGATGAATCATTTTTAGTCCCCAACAGAATGGAAAGACCATTCATTTATACAGAGGATGGTGAGCCAGCTGTATTGAGTATGGCGGTAAAAGAAGGAGATGATTCTTATACTGTTTTCATTCCAATCAAAAAAAAATCCATACCAGTACCAAATGCTCGTCAACTGGCATGGCAGGAAGCTGAGATGGGTGCTGTTTTTCATTATGATTTGCATGTGTTTGACGGAGTAAAATATGGCCAGGGTGGTAATCGTATTAACCCGGTGCTTGATTATCAGATTTTCAATCCCGAAAAGCTTGATACTGATCAGTGGATAAAAGCCATTAAGGATGCCGGGTTTTCCTTTGCAATCTTTACTGCAACACATGAGACAGGCTTTGCTATGTATCAGTCGGATGTGAACCCATACAGTATGAAGGCATTGAAATTCCAGGATGGAAAAGGTGATTTGGTCAGGGATTTTGTCAATTCTTGTAAAAAATACGGAATCAAACCAGGAATTTATGTTGGTATCAGGTGGAACTCATTTTTTGGAGTTCACAATTTTCAGGTAAATGGTGAAGGTGCCTTTCGGGATAATCGACAACAATACTATAACACTATGATTGAAGGGATGGTGAAGGAGTTGTGTGCAAATTATGGTGAACTCTTTGAGATCTGGTTTGATGGTGGTGCTGACCATCCCGATAATGGAGTTCCTGATGTTTTGCCTATTGTGCAGCAATATCAGCCCAACTGTCTGTTTTATCATAATTCTCAATTGGCTGAAGCCAGATGGGGAGGGTCGGAATCAGGAACTGTTCCCTATCCTTGCTGGGCAAGCTATCCTAGCTATTATTCACATGCCAGCAATACTCCATCTGAGCAGATGCATATTCTGAAACATGGCGATCAGGATGGTAATTACTGGATGCCAGCCATGTCTGATGCACCATTGAGAGGTTATAATGGCAGGCATGAATGGTTCTGGGAGCCTGGTGATGAGGAACACATTTTTCCTTTAGATAAACTGATGGATATTTATCTCGGATCGGTAGGAAGAAATTCTACTCTGATAATGGGATTGACACCAGACCCTGATGGTTTATTACCTGAGCCTGATGTGCTGAGATTGAAGGAATGGGGCGATGAAATTCAGAATCGCTTTGGTGAACCGCTTATGATTGGCGAAATGTATGGAGTATCTCAAGGTCAAGCAAAATACCCACCAACAATGATCAGTACCATAATCATTCAGGAGGATATTCAGTTTGGTGAGCGGGTTAGAAAATATGTGGTGGAGGCAAAAGTGAAGAGCAAATGGAAAACTATTGCGGAAGGAACTTGTATAGGACAAAAAAGAATCCAACAATTTGATCCGATAGTGTGTACTCGCTTGCGGATCAAGGTGTTGGATTCAATACGGGAGCCAAGAATAAAAAGCTTGTTAGCCTTTTAGAGCCAGCTCTATCATTTCTTCAAGATCTGCGAAATGATATTTCACCATTCCGTCGTCAAGATTATCTAAGACATCCTGCAAATCGCTTCTTAATGATTTCAGTGTACCGCGGGCGATAGCCTGAAGATCACTTTTGGCTGCTGTTTTGTCAGAAATCATAACGATTAGCTGTTCTACAAATGCCCTTTGAAGGTTTCTTCTGAAGATATTGACGTCTTTTTCCTCATTATACATCTCTTCAAAAATTCCGTTTTTGAGATCAGTAATAAGATCTACAAGCGGATAAGTATTATACCCACTTGCCTCAAGATCCATGATACGTGTTGCTGTACCTGCATTCATCATTGCTGTGAGTAATCTTTTCTGATTGCTAGAGATCTTTTTTGTTATCCCATGCATGCCTATTCTTGTAATGATATCATCTTTAAGTATATAGGCAGGTGTTTTGAAACCATTTTTCAGCAGGAATATAACTGCTGCCTTTTGTTCTTTTACTGGTGTTGGAGTGAATACTTCAGCCGATTGTCCGTACATCCAGTTATCCGTTTCTATCCCCCCAACCAAAGCAGCTACATGATTTAGTTCTCTGTACATCTGGCCCAATAAAGCATCATACATATGGTTTAGCATGGAATAATCTTTGCCCTCTTCTCCGGTAGCCTTCACAAGGTATCCACTTATATATTCTATATTTTTCAAGCCGTAAGTAGTAGCTTTTATCGGATCATCACCAAGATCTTCAGATCGAGCATGTGGGTCAGCAGCACCTTGTAAACCCATTTCGCGTCCACCGCCAAACCTTACCATTGGTTCTTTAACCTGTCGTTCAGCAATCTTATTCAGGAATGGAATATCTTCTTCAGGAGTTTTTGTTCCCGCGAATTCACGGTAAGCCCATTCAATTGTGAAATAGTCATAGGGCCCCATTATTGGGATGGTGCCGGCATTATCACCAGGTTGTGCGATATAGTTGAATCGTCCGTAATCCATAATGGAAGCCTCTAATCCGTATTTATCCGTGAATTTTTTATTCCGATAGGATTCAACCGGATAAAAAGATGTAGACTTGAAATTATGGCGCATACCTAATGTGTGTCCTACTTCATGAGCCACAACATATCGTAGGCATTCGCCCATCAAATCATCTGGCAATGGAAGTTGTTGAGCCCTGGGGTTTGAAGGTGATGCCTGAACAAAGTACCAATCGCGTATGAGGCTTAACACATTATGATATAGTCTGACATCTGCTTCTAGTATTTCACCCGTGCGGGGGTCCTGAACATGTGGACCGTAGGCATTTGCAATAGTTGAAGATAGCCATCTGACTGTTGAGTATCGAACATCCTCAGCATCAAAGTCTGGGTCTTCCTCAACACTTGGAGCCATTTTAGCTATGATAGCATTTTTAAATCCGGCCTTTTCGAAAACCGGCTGCCACATTTCAATTCCTTCCATCACATATTTTTGCCATTTTTCTGGTATCCCTCTGCCTACATAATAAACAATAGGCTTAAGAGGTTCACTGATTTTGGCATTCGGATCTTTTTTCTCTAATCTCCATCTTCTGATATATGTAATATTTTCTACCTGGTGCATATCAGAGCTGAAATCCTGGTGTACACCGGCAAAAATACCCACGCGCTTATCAAAAATTCGCGGAAGCATTTCTTGCTCAGGCAGACCGATCATACTGTGGTGGAGTTCAACGGTAACACTGCCAAGGCTGTTGTCACTATGTTTTGCGGCTGGTCTGGCTCCAGCAGCAGAGGAAGACGATGGCTTAAGTTTGTAAGTAGCAAGCACCCGGGTTTCAAGGTTTTGCTCAAAAGCTTTCACTGAAGTAATAAAACTTCTTGATTTATCAATGGATGAGGCACTTAAGCCTTTTTTCGGACTAAATTCATGAATGTCGCCTGTGAATAGATCCGTAACATTGATAAGTAGTGAGCTATCTGCTCCAAAGGCTTCAATTTTCATGGCCTTTATGATATTTTCAATGGATGAGGCTTTTACAGCAATGTTCTCAGGAGTTCCTTCATTGGCCCTCATTTGATATTCCACGTTCCTCAACAAGATCTGATCCTGGAATCTTTCCCATCTTACCACACGGCGGATTACTTCTGTGCCCCCATATCCAAAACTGGTTTGGGTTTTGGAGAACTGTACAATCCACAAATACTCTTTTCCGAGTTGGTTTTGTGGAATTTCATAGTATAGCTTATTGTCAAATTCGTGAGTAAGGAAGACTCCTTTGTTTGTAAGAGCTGTATCCGGAATTACCTCTGAAAAAACTTTGAACCTGGGTTTGACTTTCGGGGTTTTGTCTGTTTCCTCAGCTTCCTGTGCTGTCAGGCTCATAGATAGAAATGCAAGCAGGAGAATACTTGAGCAGAGTCTCCATAGTTGTACGGGAGTTTTCATGATGATGGATTTTTGAATAGATATTGTTTCAAACAAATATAGGACTTTTCAATTTTGCCGAAATATGCTGAATAGCATTTTGATTGATGATTTGGAGATTACAAATTTTTATCTACTTTTATCCCCGAATATGAAAACGATTAATAGCAAGCGAAATATGTTTATCTCTAGTAAGTGGTATTGGCCAATACCCTCCGCTTGGTTGTAGATAAATTCGTTTGAATCATAATATTTTGAAAGAGCGCGTTGTTTACAACGGGCTCTTTCTGCATTTACGAGAAACTTTTAAATACCAAATAACATGACTAAAATTCGAAAAATTGTATTGACTGAGGATGAAATGCCGAAACAATGGTATAACCTTGCGGCTGATATTCATTGTCCTCCATTTATGGGTCCTGACGGACCAGTGCCACCGGAAGGCTGGGAGAAGGTTTTTCCGATGAATCTTGTTGAACAAGAGTACAGCACACAGCGCTGGATTGATATTCCTGACGGGATACGTGAGTTACTTACAAGATGGCGTCCTGCTCCAATGCATCGCGCTTATGCATTGGAAGAGGCACTTGGAACACCAGCCAGGATCTATTATAAAAATGAGAGTTTATCTCCAGCCGGAAGCCATAAGCCAAATACTGCTGTTGCTCAGGCTTGGTATAATAAGGAGTTTGGAACCAAGAAGCTAACTACGGAAACCGGAGCTGGTCAGTGGGGTAGTGCTCTGTCTTTTGCCTGCTCACTGGTAGGTATTGAGGCCAAGGTATTTATGGTGAGAATCAGCTTTGATCAGAAGCCATTTCGTAAATTGATGATGCAGACCTGGGGCGGCACATGTATTGCTAGTCCGAGTATGGAAACACAGGCAGGTAGAGATATTCTTGCTAAATTTCCTGATACTCCCGGCAGCCTGGGTATTGCTATTTCAGAAGCTATTGAAGCAGCTGTATCTGATCCTTCAGGCGAAACAAAATACTCTTTGGGTAGTGTGCTTAACCATGTGATGCTTCACCAAAGTATCATCGGACTAGAGGCCAAGAAGCAACTTGAAAAGGTTGGAGAGAAAACACCGGATGTTATTATTGGATGTGCTGGTGGTGGAAGTAATTTTGCAGGACTGGCTTTTCCGTTTGTTTCAGACAAGATGCATGGAGCTGAAATTGATATTATTCCAGTTGAACCATATTCTTGTCCTACTCTTACACAAGCGCCATACGTTTATGACCATGGTGATACAGCTAAAATGACTCCATTGCTTGCTATGCACTCTTTAGGACATGCATTCGTGCCTCCTCCGATTCATGCAGGTGGTTTACGTTATCATGGTATGGCTCCATTAGTTAGCAAGGCAGTTCAAGAAGGATTAATGACACCACGGGCTATTCATCAGCTTGAATGCTATGAGGCGGGTTTGTTATTTGCAAAAACTGAAGGTATAATTCCTGCTCCTGAAACTACACATGCAATTGCTGCTGCTATCCAGGAAGCCAAAAAGGCCAAAGAAGAAGGCAAGGAGAAAGTTATTTTGTTCAACTTTAGTGGACATGGCCTGATGGATTTGGTTGGATACGATAAGTATCTTTCTGGTCAATTAACAGATTATAACCTTCCACAGTCTGAGATTGAAAAGAACCTTGAGGTTTTGAAAGGCTATCCACAGCCGTAAGCTTGAGTTGAAAGTAAAACAAGATTGGAAATACAAGAGCTGCCTCACTTGAGGTGGCTCTTTTTTTGATCAAAAATGGCATGACGAAAGTAACGGATGCTCGATAAGACAAGAGCCAGGCCAATACCCATGTATAGTATTGATAAATAGATTCTTGGCAAAGGCGAGTTTCGTAAGATTATGCCCATAGTCATCATAACTGCAATGAGGATATAGCTTTTCCACGACATGAAACCGAAAATACAATACTTCTGTTCGATGTGTTGTATTCTGCTCAGGTTCTTGTTAACTATGCGGAGAAAACCCAGATGGTGAATGACTAGTCCTGACAGAATACCAACCATAATGAACCATACCAGTCCGCTGCCATTATATGCTGAATACCAATGAATAGCATATCGTACAAGCATAGTGCCTACAAATAGCCAAAGCATACCAGCTAGAGTCATTAGCATATATTTGCCAACTCCGGGACGAACATTTTTCAAAAAGGATGTCATTCACAAGCCAAAGTACAAAAAGCTTTGGTTATTTTGAAATGATCAGTTTTTCTGTGAATACTGGCTTATCATCAGCTCCTATCAACCGTACCGAATACAAACCACCAGAAAGGCTGGTAAGATTAATTCTTCTTTGATTTGTTTTTATTAGTAACCTTCCCGTAAGATCTGAGATCTCTACAGTTTGAAAAGTTTCAGAATAAGCAATATTCAAGTGATCTGTTGCCGGATTTGGATATAAGCAATAGTTAGTTGCTATTGGTTTCGGCTGATTGTTAGATTGTGCATTTACTTCTCCTGATTTAATTCCACCTTCATCAATGGAGTAACCGTAAAGGGCTATTTCATTTACTTTGGCTTTTGCTGTATTATACATTGAAAGTCGTATGACCCGGGTGGTAACATTAAGTGCATGCTGGTTCCAGGTGCCTGAATTTTTGCATGGATCAGTGAGCAGATTAAGCCATTCGTCATTAATCAAAGCACTTATGACGATATTTCCGCTGTGTTTAACATCATGCAAATAGATGCTTTCTATGAAGTAGTTGCCTCCCAGATTAATCTCTGTATGGAAAGGTGCATATTTGAGATTCTTTCCCGGAATCCAGGGCGAGCTAACTGGGTGTTGATCTAAAGCAGGATCCAGTTGTTGTTCATCCACCAGAGATTCAGGAGAAATCAGACTGCCGCGAAGAACGAGATCTGTTACCTGTTCTTTTGTTAAGACAATGCGCTCCGGAATTGGTTCATTAGCATAAATCGGCCCTATCCCTGCATAGTTTGACGAGTTATTTGAATTTGGTTTGAAAATTCCGTTTTCAATAGTGAAATTCAATGTTTCAATTGTTTCCAAGGAATTGTTTTCAAGCACCAAAACCGGAGGTGCATCAGCAGCATTAAGGAAAAACGGAATGTTTGTGTTGTATAGATTATCGGTCAGATACAGATCATTGTATTGATTCATGTTTTTTATTACCTCACTACCATTCAGCTTGAGAAAATAATTCTGATGAATATTTATCGGGGAGTTTTCAATGGTCCAATACCTGTCATCAATGAAAACACCCAGGTTATTCTCACTATAATTATTGAACACCTCAATATCTCCCATCCCAAAAACAATCACTCCGTATGTTGGTCCGTTAACAAGAATATTATTGTATACTTTTGCTACGCTATTACCACCAATCTGAAGTATATTTTCTTGAGAACCAAGGTGATGAAGTCCGGTGTTCATCATTAGGTTATTGAATATCTCAATATCCTCTACACAATTAGCAATCTGGATGCTTTCTCTGTGTGTGTCGGTGATAATATTATTGTAAACCCTGACATGTCTAAACTCCATTCCAGGAGAAGTGGTTTCTCCGATATACATTCCTTCACTCACTCCATGGATATACATGTCATGGATAATAAGGTTATTAAATTGAGGATAAGGGACAGGCGGATTTCCGCCAAAATCTTTTTTTGCATATATTCCGAAGAAAGTATTTTCACCTCCAATGATCTCAATGAACTCTGCTTCGCAATCTGAGCTAAGACCTGTAAAAGCTAGTCCGCATTCTGATGCCTGCAGTGTGAAGCCATATCTTTCAGATGAATCTCCGGTTCCACTCACTTTAATATGATGGCAATCCATAAATTCAAGAGCTCCCCAAGAGCTTGTGTTAATATTCACCTGACCGCCTGAGTTAATGATAAGGATAGGGTCTGAACTATCTCCAGAAAGTCCTACAATTTTTAATTTTTCACTTCTGGGAGCTATGATTTTAATAATATCTCCAGGACCAGGAACGCTGGAAAATGATCCAGATGTAAGGTAAGTTACTCCGGGTTGAATTTCATAGATTTGCTGGCTGAGCAATTTTGAGTTTGGTTGAGCCAAAAATACAACCAATAAAACGAAAAAGATACGTTTTACCATTTTGCAATAGATTAAATTAATACAATAGTTGTGGCTCAGACAACGGGAGCTAAGCTAGTTATTTATAATACTTTTCCCAAATTGCCAAAGAAAAGGTTGAAATACAGAGCTTTAATGCAAGCTATTTGGTAGCAAGCAGTACTTTTCCTGCAAATACTGATTCAAACTCCCCATTATTTACAGCCAGTTCTCCGTTAACCCAAACGAAGTCAATACCCTCGGCATATTGATGGGGTTTTAGAAAGGTTGCTGGATCATTGACAGAATCAAGGTCAAACAGTACCAGATCGGCAGAATATCCTTCCTTGATTATTCCTTTTCTTTCCAATCCAAGAGTTTTGGCGGGTAATCCTGTCATCTTAAAAATACCATCTTGTAGTGAAAGAATTTTATCTTCCACGATATATTTTCTAATAACCCTTGCCTGACTTCCATAGTTTCTTGGGTGAATTCCTTTTGCTTTCTGCTTAACTGCACTTCCATCTGAAGAAAACATTATCCAGGGTTCTTTCATTTGTTTAATGAGGTTTGATTCTAGCATTGTACTTAATGAAATGATAAGGTTTTCTCCCTCGTCAATAACCAGATCTGCAGCAATATCAAAGGCTGTAGTTCCTTGTTCCTCAGCAAGATCAATAAACATTTTATTGGTCAGGTCAGGATTGTTTGGCGCATTAACAATCGAAAAATAATTCCACCCTCCCTTGGCAACCCAATTCGTTTGCCCTGGTCGACCTCTCTCGGTCAAGGATCTTATTGCTTCTCTCATTTGTGGATCCGCAAGGACTTTTTGGAGATCTTCAATAGATTTCAGATTAAGTGATTCAGGGTACAACAGCACAGAGTAAAGAGCGCTTGTAGCTGATTTGTCATACGGATACATATCAGCCGTAACACTTAAGCCTGATTCCTGAGCCTTGAGAACGAGCGTGATTACTTGCTCCATAGAGTCCCAGTTTTCACGACCATTAGCTTTCAGATGTGAAATATTCAGAGGGATATTGGCTTCTGTTGCTATCTGAATAGCTTCTTGGGTAGCTTCAACAAGCTCATCTTCTTCACTTCTCATGTGAGTAGTGTAAAAGCGATTTGTTCCAGACATCACTTTTGCGATTTCG
This sequence comes from Bacteroidales bacterium, assembly GCA_023145515.1. Lineage (GTDB taxonomy): Bacteria > Bacteroidota > Bacteroidia > Bacteroidales > UBA12481 > JABHCC01. The sequence continues at coordinate 13,846 of JAGLDP010000058.1, read as the reverse complement.
ATTATTTCTTTTGTTGAGCTATATTTTTCAGGCACATATTGTAGTCCGCTTGATAGTCCCCAGCTTCCTTGATCAATGGCTTCTTGAAACAGGGCTTTCATTTGTTTTGCCTCTTCAAGTGTTGGATCCCGATCGGCCTTTCCCATTGCCTGAGATCTTAACCAGCCAAATCCTGTTAATGGAACCATATTGGTGCCAATGCCATTTTCTTCATATCTGGCTTTAAATGAGCTTATCTCACCTGTTCCATATCCGCAATTTCCGGTAACTACGGTTGTTACGCCTTGTAGCAGATAGTTCAGGTTGCCTTTGGTTTCTTTCTGATCCATTCCCCAATCACAGTGAGTATGCATATCGATAAAACCTGGAGTCAGGATTCTGCCTTTGGCTTCAATAATCACCTTGGCTTCTCCTCTTATCTTACCTGATATTTTGCAAATGGTGTCATTTCGTATTGCCAGATCAGCCTGATAAGGAACGGAGTTTGTTCCGTCAACAAGCAAAGCATTTTTTATCAGGTAATCATATTCTTCTTGTTCATTGCAGGCAATACATGATAAAAAAATACTGCAAATCGTTAATAGTCTGATTGTCACGCTCATATGGATTTTGTTTGTATGTACATGAAGGTATTAATAATCTTTAGAAATTTGATTTCTATAAAAATCTCTATATTGCTCCCAGTTTTTCCAGTAGCTTATGAAGAGATCTTGCTTAATTTGTCCCCTACTCTTTGCAATCTTGTCAGTGCCGGCATTCATATTGCTGTATACTTTTACAGGCATTATTGTGCTGCTACTTCTTGTTCTTGCCAGCTTGCAAATGCGAACGGCTGTCAAAATTGTAGTTCGTTTTTGGGCCAGAGCATCTTTTGTTTTGATTCTGAAAAGACTTAGGGTGGTTGGGAAAGAGCACATTGAAAAAGACAAGAAATATATTCTGATTGCGAATCATGCAAGTTTATTTGACATTCTGGCTATAGTGGCATTTTATCCTAATATTTCTTTCTTTGGTAAAGAGTATCTCACCAAGATTCCGGTATTTGGTAAGGTTATTAAGATGATTGATTTTATACCAATGAAAACGACAACTCTCAGCAATACCCGCGATATGCTGACTCAATTGTCAGAGAAGGCTGAGAGCGTTACTATCGCTATTTTTCCGGAAGGAACACGAACCCGGGATGGACAGCTTAATCGCTTTAGAAAGGGTTTTATTCATCTGCTCAGGGCAACTGATCACCAAATCTTACCGGTTACTCTAAAGGGGTTCTACTTTTTCAAACCACCCCAAAGATTTTATATAAATTTTGTAACAAGACTAAAAGTAATAATACATCCTCCAATTAATAACGAAGAACTGAGAGCAAAAGATGATCAGGAGATTATTGAAACTGTGAAGGGTATTATTGAGTCAGCATATTATTAACCAAAACTATAATTATGGCAAATTCTGAATCGGAGAAATGGGCTTTTATTGTCAACCCAATTGCAGGAAATGGATCTGGAGAAGCTATTCTCCCGGAATTACGAGAGAAAGTGAAGCAATATAATATCGATGCAGAGATTGTGTTAACGGAGCGAAACGGACATGCGACTGAATTGTCGGCAGGTTTTTTGGCAAGGGGTTTTAAGTATATTATTGCTGTAGGTGGAGATGGAACGATGAATGAAGTGGGTTCTCCGCTTATCGGACAGAAGGATGTAGTAACAGGAATTGTACCTGCTGGAACTGGTAATGATTTTGTTCAGATTCTTGGCTTTCCGGATAGGTTTACTGACAAAGACTGGGAAACATTTTTTAGTCGACCAATAAGTCCTTTAGATGCTGGCACCTGCAATGGAATACCATTTTTTAATGGATTGGGTTTGGGATTTGATGGAGTGGTTGCTGCAAAAAATTATGTTGCACCAGGAGAAACTAAAAGAGGTGGCAAAATAAAGTATGTTTGGATGATTCTCAGTACTTTGCTGTTTTTCAAGGAGAAGAGGGCCGTTATTGAATCTAACGGAAAGACAGATGAAACCAGATGTTTTATGAATACTATTGGTATTGGTAGAAGGCATGCTGGTGCTTTTTATGTGACTCCAAAAGCTATTGGAAACGATGGACTTCTGGATGTTTGCCTGATTCGAGAATTAAATCTTCTTGAGCGATTGAAAATTTTTATGATGGTTCCAAAAGGAACACATCTGAATGATAAAAATGTGCATTATTATAATACTGATAAGCTGACTCTTGAATTTACTGAAGAGGTTCCTTTTCATGTTGATGGTGAAGTGCATTTTGCAACAAGATATGAGGTTGAAATTCATCCAAATGCCGTGAGAATGATTTATAACTCTCATGGTTCTCATTGCTTAAATGTTTAAATAATTTGAAAAAGCCTGACGATATTTCTGTTCCCTATAACGTTTTCATAGATCTTGATAAAACTATTCTGAGTTTGAACTCTGGAACTATTCTTGTGAAAAAAGCTCACAAAGATGGCTTAATGCGAACCAGAGATCTGCTAAATGGATTATATCTGAGTATCCTATATAAGATGGAATGGCGTGATACCCGAAAGATTATCAATGCTATGGCAATGTGGATGAAGGGTCTTAGTGAAGAAGTATTCTCTGAATTTGCTACAGGGATAGTTCAAGATCATCTCATTGATTTAATCAGGCCTGACATGCATGATGAAATAGCTTTCCATCAATCTAAAGGCGCACGAATAGTTATGCTCTCAGCAGCTCTATCTTATATCTGTGATCCGATAGGGGAATTTTTTAAAATGGATCATATCATTAGCTCTCATCTTGAAGTAAAGGACGGACTTTTCACAGGGAGGCCAATCGGACGACTATGCTTTGGAGTAGAAAAGCTGAATAGTTTGAAATCGTTTTGCAAGGATAATCCTTGTGAGCTGTTGAACGATTATTATTATGCAGATTCTATCTCAGATTTGCACGTTCTTAAGGTTGTTGGTCATCCGGTCTGTGTAGATCCAGACAAACGACTGGCGCGTTATGCAAAAAGACATAACTGGCGAGTGATATCATAAGCTCTTATTGCTTCAACTGACTTTTCAGTTCAAATTTTGCCAATATCGAGTATTCCAGTTTTATTTTTTCAAACTCTATTTCCGGAATTGCTTCTGTCATGTCAGCTTCTGCAAATGATTTCATCATGATGTTACCTGCTCTTTGAACGCGGGGATAGTATCCATTTCCCATTTCCTGTATATAAAGAGCATTGCCAATAGTCTGATCTATTCCTTCTGCCAAAAATGTTGCTTTTTCTTTTGCAGCTTTTATGGCCTTTACTTTAACTTTCATCTGAAGCTCCTCAATTTTCGAATGCCCAACTTTCTCTATACTGATATTGGATATTCCTACCTTCTCAAGTTCAATGAAAACTTTTCCGGTAGTTTGGCCATCATGAACGAGTAATTGGTACTCTTTGGACGTTAGAATGGATGACTTCCTTAAAAGATGCTGCCTGAAGTTGCTTGAGAAATCTACTATTGATAGGTTTTCTTCCAGGTCAATTCCAATTTTTGTCAGAACTTTCATCATATCTTTCTCAAGCTTCTCCAATGATTTCTTCCCCTTGTTATCGAGTTCGTTGATTCTAATCTGTATGTAGATTTCATCAGGTACAACTTCCATGTCGGCCTTACCTGTAACTTCAATGTAGGCCATGTCAATGAAATTTTTTCCTGCTTGTGCGAAAACAAATAAAGGAAGGATCAACAATAGGATAATGCTTATTCTCGTTTTCATATTAATAATTTTTAAGATTTACTGACAAAAAGCGTTCCAGACTAAAATTTGGGATATTATCTTTGAAGCTATGAATGTAATTGAAAACTCTCGTTACTCCAAGAATGAAGAATTGGCAAATGCAATTTCTCATTTTGTTGGAACTCTTTTGGCAATATTTGGTACAGTACTGCTACTGATTGAAGCTGTACGACTTGGAACCGGGTGGCATATTGTTAGTTCGGCTATTTTTGGAGCCAGCATGATTGTGCTGTATTTTTCATCCACAATGACTCATTGGCTTAAGCCAGGAAGAGCCAAGGAAGCTTTCTTTACACTTGACCAGATAGCAATCTTTTTTCTTATTGCCGGAACATATACACCACTTACTCTTGTTGCTTTACACGGACCAATGGGATGGATTATTTTTGGACTAGAGTGGGGACTGGCAGCTATCGGGATTACTATACGACTGATAAAATCGGGTAAATTCAATTCCGGAGTGAACTTGTTTTATATATTCTTGTATGCTTCAATGGGGTGGATGGTATTGATAGCCATTGTTCCAACTTTTGAAAGAGTTCCATTTTGGGGAGTTATGTTAATACTGATTGGGGGCTTATGCTATACCATTGGTATCTATTTTTATAAGAAGGCAACATTTAATCAACATCATCTGGTATGGCATTTATTGGTGATTGCCGGAACCTTGGCGCATTTCATAGGTATTTACCACTTTATTCTACCGATATCCTGGTGATTCAGAAGTATTTTGAGGAATCCTGATATTTCTCTCTCATATGCTCCAGTCTCCATTCACCAAGTTGTTTCATCCGGTTTAGAACATTGGCTGTGACCCGATTGTGGATTCCTTGCCATATTTTGTGAATAAAACGTATACGGTCGAAATTCTTTTTTCCATAGAAGTTAAACCCAACTATGAAGAAAAGTTGAGAGGGACAAACTTCTCCCATGTCTGCGATTGGAGATCGTACATACATAACAAAGAATCCAATAGGATATCCTCCTGAGCAATCGTATAAAAGATAGCGGGCATTGTCAAAATCAAATCCATCCGGATTCTTCTTGAAGTTTCTGTCTTTAAGTCTAAACAGCGGAATCAGGTTTGTCCATTTCAAAATATGATCTAAGCCTAAGGGGTGCCTTGTTTTGCCAAAAAGAAGAATCCGGATATCCTCCAGTTGATTATCCACACGGTCAACTTTCGCAATGTGATTTGGCCAACAGGTTGAATCTCCATCCCAGCGCAGCAACTCATTAAACATATAGCTCACAGGGGTATTGACTCCAATCTGATGTATGTTAAGAACAGAATACTCATCAGATTCAATGCCAAACCTCTGCAGAATTCTCTCGTTATAGTTTTGCCGTTGTTCTTTTGTCCGAAATTTTATCAGAGTTTTTATTTTGGGTTTTTTAAGCAGAAAATACCAGATATCAGTGAGGAAATTCCGGGAGTTGGAGGGGGGTACTATTGGCTTCTGCTTTGGCATAGGGCTAAGGTAGGGAAAAGTGTCGTAAACTCTTGAATCAAGGAAATAAACTACATTTGCAAATTCAAATTTTGAATAAGATGAAAAGATTCTTAATCAGCGTATTGCTGTTTTGTATGTGGATGCCAAATGCTGTTAATGCTCAAGATCTGGTTGATCTGGTAAATCCCCGCATTGGGAATGTTAGTCAAGGGTTGATGCCTACCTTTCCTACAGTTCATCGACCTTACGGAATGATTCGTTTTTGGCCGCTTACAAGTCCCGGAGTTATAGACACTTATCTTTCTGATAGGATTTATGGCTTTCCTCTGAACCGTCCTGAATATAGAGGTGAGCCAGCTATTACAGTTATGCCTTATAAAGGTAAAAAAGCATTATTGAAAGAAACTAATGGTATTGAAATTGATCACGATTTCGAAATTGTGAGTCCGTATTATTATTCGGTTCAACTCGATGAGATGGAGATGAAAGTGGAGTTTACACCCACAGAGCGATGTGCTTTTTTTGCATTTAGCTCAGCCAATACTGATGATCTTGTGCTGCTTTTTGAGACTGATGATGTTAGTCGTTTTCAGCTAAAGGGAACTCAGAATCTTACTGGATATGAGACTTATAAAGGTGTTCGTCAGTATGTGAATATTTTCTTTAACCACAGGATCAAGGAATCAGGATATATTAATGCAGAAGGAAAGCTGGTAAAGGCTAAGTCAGCCAAGGGAAAGGGCTTGAAATATTTTGTAGTATTTGATGGCTCAGTGCAGGTTTTGATGAACTATGCTGTTTCATGGATAGATAATAAGCAGGCGAGCAGAAATCTACTAAAAGAGAATCCTGGATGGAATTTCGATAAGACTGTCAATGCTGGTGTTGAAGCATGGAATCATGAGCTTGGAAAGATAGAAGCAAAGGGAGGTACTGTTGATCAAAGGGTTATTTTCTATACTGCATTGTATCGTACATTTGAACGAATGGTAAATGTCAATGAGTATGGTAGGTATTATAGTGCTAATGATAATAAAGTGCATAGAACAAAGCATGATATTTTTGTTGATGACTGGATATGGGATACCTATAGTTCAAGACACTCGCTAAGCATGATTATTGCACCTGATCGTGAGCCTGAATATGGCAATAAATGCCTGACACGACTGGCAGAAGCATGGGGTTATAATGAGGATACTGTAGCTCTGGAAAATCGGACAGATAATAGTATTTATGTTTATAATCCGGAAGAGCTGATTGAGATGGTGGGAGGGAAGGATGCTTTTGTTGAAAGCCTTGATCAACTATTTGAAGAGTCGCTGAGTGGATATGCAAAATGGGGAATTACGGGACGGTTTGTTATGCGAAATCAACCTGGCTTTCATGCATCATATTTATACACTTTGGCCGGACAGCCATGGAAAACTCAAAAAAGAGTTCGTCAATTGATGGATACCTGGTTTAGAAATGATATTATGGATATTTGCGGAGATGAAGATGGTGGAGGCTTGTCTGCCTGGTATGTTTTCTCTGCTATGGGCTTCTATCCTGTTACTCTGGGAAAATCAGAATATGTTTTGGGCAGTCCCATTTTCGAGGAGGTCAAAATGGATCTTGGTAATGGTAACTTTTTCACCATTAAAGCTCCTTTTGTTTCAACTCAGAACAAATACATCCAATCGGTAAAACTGAATGGTGAAGAACTCGATGGTTATATTTTAACTCATCAGTCCATTTCTGCAGGAGGAACTTTGGTTTTGGATATGGGATCAGCAAAGAATTAGTCTTCCTTTTTTATACAACGAACTGAGTAATATCCATCGATTACCATATCACGTCTTTCTACCTTGGCAGAATCTTTCTTAAGCTGAAAAACCTTAAGCTTGGAACCATTGATTGAGGAGGTCATGAATACAGCAGTTTTGTAAATACTATCCATTTCAAAGTCGATAAACTGTCCATAAATATGGTAGCCGGCATACCCTCCATATAAAGCATTAAAATCTGATTTCCCACCATAATAGAGATTTTTCCCTGCCTGATCAGCTCCAAAAACTTCAACAAGCTCTTGCCATTCTAAAGCGGAGGGAAGTCTCCATCCACCCGGGCAAATATTATTGTGAGCTAAGGTGCCATTCCAACTTTCCAGTACCCAAGAGGCACGATAGAGCTTTCCGGTAGCCCAGCATGCGTATGCGTTATCGTTATAGCACCAGGTTAAACCCCGACCCGGAATAGTGTCATTGTTGGGATTGAACCTGAGGTTCTGTCCCATCCACCATCGGTTCCCAATTAATACCGTTCCATAATAAAGAGCACTTCTTTCATCATAGACATAGCTTGTACGATTGCCATATTGTGAAATATGAATATCCTGCTCAATTTCATCAATTCCTCCCTTGGTATCCTGAACTTTTAGTTTGGCCATATAAATTCCTGGCTGAGTATAAGTCCATTCTGCATATTTATCATTTGAATATTGAGTGTCCCAAGAACCATCACCGTCAAAATCCCATTTCACTCTTAATTCAGATGGCATATCCTCTTTGTCTGATGAACCCCATGCATCAAAAAAGAAGGAGGAATTTACATTTCCGAATCTCGAGCTTCTTAAAAAGGAAGCATATGGTGGTCGGTCGCCTTTGGTAACCTGAATTAGCACTTCCTTTTCCTGATAGAAATCTTCAGGATTATATACCCTGACTTTCAGTATTGAAATACCTGTTAGGGGTCGAGCCCAATAATAAATACCTGAATCGCCAGCCTCCTTCCAATAGCCATTTTGTTCTTTGAAGCTATAATGGAACGGCATATCAGGATCACCCTGATAAATACTGCCAGAAGCATCAAAGCGGATGGTATCCCAGTCAGTTGGATAATCAGGAGTAAAAGTGATAATTGGCTTAATAAGAGTGTCAATGTGAGTTACTGTTAATGTTTGACTGGTTTCAGCGCTCAGGCCACTGGTGTCAGTAACTAATAATCTGATAACATAATCACCTCGAAAAGGATATTTATATTCAGCAATTGGATTACCTGTATTGACAAAATCAAAGCGATGATCATTGTCAAAATCCCAGGAGAAAATCAAGAGTTCATTTTCTTCCTCGGCGTCCCATGTCTGACTTGCATCAAACAGAAAAGATGTTTTGGTATTGCCAGTTTCAGGGCTGATTATAAATGCCGCTTGGGGTTCAGAGAATCCTTGCACAATATTAACACTCATTTTTGTGAGTATGGTGTGTTCTGTCAGGTCGATTACTTCAAGTGTAATTATATAATCACCCGGTGCATCGAACCTATGTGTGGCCGTGAAGTTAGAAGAGTATTGAGTGTCAAAAAACCCATCCCCTTCCCAGTCCCATCTTACCAGGTAATTTTCTATATTGATCCTGTTCTCAGAAACTAACTCAGCCTGTAAATGAAGAGTTTGTGTGGTTTCAAAGGAATCTGAATCAAGGATAATCACAGGTGTGATGATTGTTGGTTTTTCTTCCTGACAAGCAAGAAGAAATAATAAGCCTATGATAAAAATCTTTCTCATTTATTGAAAGCTAGGACTATCTGTGGTAACCTCTCCTTTTTGAATAGTAAATCTGTCAGAAGCATATCTTGCACCGAATTGGCCATCGGGGTATCCGTCCCATAAGCAGCTGTCAGCCTGACAGCTGCAGGTGATCCCGGCAATATAATAGTAATCGCCAGGTGGTAGAGTAAAGTAATACTGATCACGACTATCAGATACATTTATTGTGGCAAAATATTTGCTTTTGTAAAGACTGTCAGCGTTGTATGCCAGGTTCAATTCAAGCCTATGAATTTTGTCAGCTGGCAGTACGGATGCTGGCAATGTAAAATTGAATTCGAAAATTCCGTTGTTGTTTAGCAAATCCACATCATTCTGATCTCTGGCTTCAAATTGATAGCCCTCTTGTATCAGTTTCAATGTTACATCAGAAGTTGCCAGATTTGAGATTCTCTGATGTATGCGAGAGCTGAATAAGCCAATCCCATTTAGGAATGATGAATATGATTGATTTTCCCATGGTTCGTTCGTCTGGAGGAAAAGATGATTATATAGGCCCATTTCCTGACCATAAGAAATGATATGAAACTCAGAGCGCTCAAAAGTTCCGCTTGGAGGAAGCGTTTTGAAAAATCTTTCAGAACTTAGGTTGACAAACGTTCCTTGTTCTTTGGGTTCCTGAGTAAGCTGCCTGCCAAAAGTCCAATTATCGAATTGAAAATAACACTCATGGTAAGCGGAGTTTTTGGGAGGATAAAAGTGGATCAGGTAGTCATCATATTGTGAAAAACTGATTTTTCTTCCGGGGATTGAAGCAGGATCGATTACTCTAGGAGCACTAATGGTTTTGGTTGTTGCATAACAATGAATATCTGAATCTTCCAGAAAAACATATAGGTTATAATGGGTGTCAGGTTTTGGTTTAAATGTGCTCTCATATATTTGAAAGGAAGGCGATTGGAATAATCCTGAATCCTGACTTATGACTTGCGTTCGAAGAGTGAAAAAATAAGTATTGAATTCTTCACCAGATATGTATTCTTCTACATAAATATTTGCAGGCTCATGCCAACCTTCCAGCTTGATGGGTAATTGCTCAAGAGCATTCCTGTCTGGTGAGAAGGTTTTTGCTAACCTTACCTCCTGAATTGAATCATTCAAATCTAACAGACAGTAAACAACTGGTATAGGTTCAGAAGTTGTGTTAGGATTAAAATCTGATTCACACGAAAACAGCAGACCTGTTAAGATTATAAATCTTACATATTTCATAATAACTCAGGGGGAGGCTTGTACTAATCAAATTTAGGGATTATTCTTTGCATTTCCCCTCAATAATATCCAAAGTTGCATTTTCGTCAAGAAGCAAATCATTTAGTTCAGGAACGCAAGGGGCAACTTTCCGACGAGCGAGACGCTGAATATTCAATAGGTGACGTGCAGTAATGTTATCTGTTGAAGTAGTTTTCCCCCCGGCACCAGTAGCAAGAGTTAATGATGGATTTAGTCCGTTATAAGTTCCACCAAGAGCTCCTTGTGAAGCGGGTTGATTAACCAGTAATCGTCCGGCTTTAGTAACTTCTGCGAAATGCAGGATCTTATGTTCTTCATTTGAAAAGATGCTGATTGTGTGCCCAATTCCTCCGTATCGCACAATTTTCCTGCACATACCGATGGCTTCATCGAAGCTGTTTACAACATATAAAGCGAGTATTGGGGCAAGAATCTCAAGTGAAATTGGATAGTCAACACCTACTTCATTATTTTTGTATCTGGCAATTAGTACACTTGTATCTTTAGGAACCTCAAACCCGGCAAGCTCAGCAATTTTCCAGGCTGGTTGTCCGATTACCTCAATTGCCATAGATTTCTGAGCATTATTGAAAGCAATTTTCTCTACCATTTTTTTTTCTTCCTCACTCAGGAACCAGGCCTTACGTTGTTTAAATTCTTTAACCAGCTCATGCTCCTTTAATTCTCTTACTACCAGAGATTGTTCACTTGCACAAACGGTTCCATTGTCAAATGTTTTGGATAAGAGAATCTGGTCAACAGCAAATGGGATATCAGCACTTCTCCCTAAATAGACAGGAACATTGCCAGGACCTCCGCCAATAGCAGGGTTGCCTGATTTATATGCTGACCTGACCAGACTAACTGAGCCGGTCACAAACACCAGGGCGACTCTTTTGTGAGCCATCATCTCAAGAGTTTGCTCAGGGGTAGATCTTCGTATCCATTGGATGCAATGTTCTGGAGCACCAGCTTTTATGGCAGCATCGTAGCATATTTTTGCAGCTTCTACAGTGCATTTTTTAGCAGCACCATGAGGTCGGATAATTATTGGGTTCCGGGTCTTAAGGGCAATGATAATTTTATAAAGAGCGGTTGAAGTAGGGTTTGTAATTGGGGTTATTGCAAAAATTGTTCCGACAGGTTTTGCAACTTCTATGATTCCATTTTCGTTATCCTCACTAACAATTCCTACTGTTTGAAGGTCTTTGATATCCTTCCAGAGATATCGGGTGGCTATAACGTTTTTTGCAACTTTATCTTCCCATTTGCCAATACTGGTTTCTGCATGGGCCATTTTCGCCAACTGAACTCTTTGATTGAAAGCAGCTTCATAAACAGCCCTCACGATCTTGTCAACTTGTACTTGTGAACATTTACAGAAGGCATTGGCTGCCTCATCAGCCTGGTTCATTATCAAGTCGATATCCAGTCCTCTCTTTTTATTCAAATGCTCCATAAAGTCGAATATTAAGTTGGCCAATTTACCTAACTTTTGTCAACTTTCTCATACACTTGGGGTTTATAGGGCGAACCTAAATATTCTTGCCTCAACCGGGTTGATTCTTAATTTTCCGTTGAATTCAACTATTTTCGGCTCTGTAACCCACACACTTTCTTTTTGTTTGGGTACATTGTAGGCCATATCGCTTGCACCTGCGAGAGTTATGATTTCAACTTTCTTAAATTTCTCTGAACCTTCAAATTTTATTGGAATCAGTTGGCTTTCCCATGATAGATTTACAATTGAAACCGTTAGGTATTTGCGATCTTTTGTGATGGTTGCTGCTATATCTAAGGGACGAGTTTCTCCAGATAATTCAAGAGGGATATTCCCAAAATATTTCCGATACATGGTGAGTGCCTTTCCTGTTGCTGCCATTACAGAATGAGTAGTTGTAGCTTTGATAGCACCAATAACATTGACCGTTTGTGCATAGTTTGCCATGTAGATCATATCAGATTGTCTGGAGAATTCATTTATTCCTGCAGCTACACCTAAGCCATCCCTCAGATAATACCGGGTACCTAACTCTCCATAGATATGTGGGCCATACCAGTAATTCCATTCATCAAGGCATATTCGGATATCTTTTTCGTCTAAACCCGGGATTTCCTCACGATACTTCCTATGCCCATCTGCTTTTTGCTTTATAGCCTTAGGAATCTGATTAATATGGGTCATTAGTCCACCTCCATGCCAATCTTGACGGTAAAAATGCTCACTGATATATTCCATATTATCAGAACAATTTGTCAAAATCATTTCATCCCATTGACCCAGATCTCCTACAGCTACCAAATTAATATCCTGATCTACACTACGCATGGCTTCTGCAAAGGCATTGTGCTTTTTAACAAAGTCTTGTGTAGACATAAAGCCAAGCTGCCATCCTCCGTACATTTCATTTCCAATACACCACCATTTCACATTCCAGGGCTCTGTATGCCCATTACTCATTCTCCATTTTCCAGTCTTGGTAGATGAGTCTCCATTACAATATTCGACCTGCTTGCGAGCTTCTTCAGCTCCTCCTAGTCCAGCATTGACAGCAATATATGGTTCGGTATCCAGTAATTCACAGAATCTCATAAACTCATGAATACCAACATCGTTATGCTCTACGCCTGTCCATGCCGGGTTTTTTCTGGGTGGCCGTTGATCAGGATCACCGACTCCGTCTTTCCAGTCATATCCACTTACAAAGTTTCCACCTGGCCAACGATATATAGGTGAGTTCAATTCTTTCAGCAGAGATAAAACATCCTTTCTGAACCCATCAATATTATCATCGGGCATTAATGAGATTGTTCCGATCCAGATTATTCCTTTTCCTTTTGGTTCTATTATTAAGCTGGCATTTTCGCAGAAGGAAGAACTGTTAAACGATATCGGAAATGTTGTATAATGATCTGGTATATTTTTGATTATAAAAGTTGATTTTTGAGATTCTTCTTGTCCCCAAATAAGGGTAATTCCTACCTCTGTTAATCCTTCAGATTTTAATACAATCCTACCTGAATAGCTCATATTTTCATGAATACCCAATCCGGACTGAATTAGTTTGATTTCTTCTTGACCTGAGGATTTTAATCCGGGAGTAAGATCGCCAACAAATGAATTTGTGCGATTAATAAGTAAGGATTCTTTAACTCCCTCTGTTGTCCAGGGAGATAGCCTCTCATTAGGTGCGTAGTAGAATTTCCTGTCTTCCAGCATTTCTGCCCAAATCCCTCCGTATATACATCGACCAAGGTGTTCGATAAACTGTCCGTATACATAGTCTTGCATGATTTCCTGCTCTTGTTGAAGATCAATGCTGATAGAAGGGGATGGATTCTCTGAACTAAGTACTTCCAGACTCAGATTATCAAACCATACTTGTCCGCTTGCTTTCCCTCCTCTGTTAAAAAGACATTCTAGAACCACACAATCCTGATCACCAGTTTCAAATTGAAAGGAAACTTCTGTCCAGTCGCTATCTCCGGAGAAATATTCTGCTTCTGTAATTAGTTCAAATTCTGTACCGTAAGCATTCATATGAAATCCAGCACCAACACCTTGTTCCGGCACGAGATTTTCCGTTTTTATCCAGCCGGTAAATTTATAAACTGACCAGGGTTTGACATTCACTTTGGTGTGCCATCGTCCTGATTTTGGCTGTTTTGAATATATCGTTATACTTTTCCCTCCATGTTGGGCAATATGATCAAACATGTGAATGCCAACATGATTCTCTTTGTCGGCAATCCAGTCATTGACCTCTGATGAGACCACATTC
>JAGLDP010000057.1 GCA_023145515.1 Bacteroidales bacterium | reverse complement strand
CAGTATCATTATTGTCGTAATTTGAATCGACAGAAAGAAAAATCCAAGCTGTAGTTGATGCTCCTGTATCTATTCCTTGATTTTTGACAAAGCCGTTAATTTCCACAAGAGAGCCTGCATTTGCAGTTTGAGGATTAATACTCAGATTCTGAACAATATAGTCTGGCAGAAACTCAACTATGTCTGCTGATGCAAAGTTGCTGAGTCCTGATTCTCCTACAGGTGCAGTATATACAGCTGTCATATAGTAGCTGTATGCTCCAGTAGAGAGTCCTGCATCATGATATGAAGTTGCAGTAGGGTCATTTAGCACATCGAGCAAATTACCATTACAGTAAATCTGCAGAGCAGTTAAAGTAGCTCCACCATCTGTCGGTAAATCCCAACTCAAGTCAATATAATCAGTGCCTGAAGCAGCAACGAGGTTTGTTGGAGGGTTAAAACTAATAGAAGTAAAGCTAACATCGAAAGAGATTGTTGCACCTGCAGATCCAATATTTGAGATATTTAATCCTCCTGGTGAACCATCCATTAAAAACGAAGAAGGGTTTGTTGCATCATTGATTTCAGTTCTTCCAGTTCCTGAAGAGTAGTGAGCTGACCAAACACTACCATTTTCAGTAGTAGTTCCGTTTGGTCTGTATATATAAATCTCATCAGGAGGTCCGTTAGCATTCCCGTTCTGAGAAGCATTAATACGAGAAATTATCAATCCGTTTCCTGGAACACTTGTTTCAAATCTACCTTCAGCTTTACGGTACTCAAGTACGAAAAATTCGGATGAATTGGGTGAACTAATTTTGTAAGATGCAAAAGGACTTGATGACAATGACGCAAGAGAGTATGTACCTTCAGCTGTAATTTCAGGAATAGAACTAAACCACTGACCGTATCGCATTTTCATATAGGCACTCATGTGCTGAGGCGGAGTTCTGTTGTTTGACATGATATCCCAAGGACCAACTGGTGTAATGTCTTTATCATCATATCGGTATAAGTCTGGTGCACCAAGACTGTGAAACATCTCATGACAGAGAACGCTAACACCGAACGCATCAGATAGTTGGAAATTATATTTCCATACTCTTGCGCCTGAAATTCGTACATCAATACTGTATAAAGCCCACATGTGAGGCCATAATAGTTCAGCCCATCCTTCTGTGCTGCCTTGTATGATGTATGCAATATTATCAACATTTCCATCATTGTCAAGATCAAAATCTAATCCAGTTGCTTCAATAGCAGCAGTAACAGCTTCAGTTGCATTTTTCAGTAAGGTATGCTCACGTTCTTTCCTTTCAGTATCACCCTGATATCCATCTGTATTAGTTGTTGCATCATATGTTTTGTAATATGATCTTGCATGAGAATCTTGAAATGAAACTACAGTAGCTCCTCCTGTTTCAGGGAAAAGATGAGTGTTGATGGTAAGTTGATCTGCAGACACTTCTTTGAAGTACTCATACATTGATACTGTATTAGTACCATTGAAGGCATTATCATAAGTACTTAATTGGGCAGAATACTCAGACTGATCACTGAATCGAATAAATATTACAATGTTATTTAATGTACCTGTCGTAGTAGTACCATTAGAGCCTTTTAGATGAGGGATTTGAAATTTTGTCCTCCGCATTTCTGCCACTTTGTAAGCTGGAATATTAAGCTTTGTTTGTAATCCTCCATCAGATGGATTATGTATTCCGGGCAGTAGGCTTGTTGGGACTAATACATCATCTATTAGCTTGGCATATACAAAGAAACCGGTTTCTTTATTTCTAATTATGGTATAATTATTTGCATCATGCAACCAGTTATAATACTCATCTCCAGTAGCAAAACAATGTACAACTGTTCCATCAGGTTGAGTAATATTCTGAGGAACATTTTCTAAGTAGGCTGCAAATAGTGATGCGTTAAATGAAGCAATTAGGAGAATTGCAATACATAGTCTTTTCATATCTGGAAAACAAATGGGAAGTAAAAAGGTTAACGATTCTCCTTAATAATTATAGACCCAAAACGGTAGTTCCTTGCTCAAATACTATGTCTTTCGGAATCCCCTTTGCCTTAAGTCTGTCAAGATCAGCTTGTAGTTGATCCTGAATATATCCTTTTTCATCTAAAATCTTTTTTGCAGCATCGTAGTCACCATTTCCCTGAATTACCAGAATAGTATTTGATAAATCCAACATTGCTTCATACATAACATCAAAATTAATGCTATATGTTCCTGTTGAGGCATCTCTGGTAAAAGCTCCTTTATCCTGAAAGTAATTAAACCTAACCATATTTGCTTTTCCATGAGAGCTGGTTGCACCAAAGCGTATAGAGCGAAAAATTCCTGCCATAAAGGTTGTGAAATTATCCATGAGGTCTTTTTCTCCCATTTCTCCCATTTCAGTAAGTTTAGTGACGAGAAATAGTCCTAAAATATCAGCCTTACCTTCTTCGAAAGCAGAATATTGATCGCTAAGAGCTTTTCTAACAGGTCCTTTGCCATTAATAGTATTCTTAATTCCTAGTCCATGACCAACTTCATGGAACATTGTATTTTCAAAGAATGCATCAAACGTGACATGTTTGCGCTGGTCTTCTGCCATCAATTCATTAGCTATTGGGATAAGGATTTTGTCAAACTTAGCTTGCATGGAGTTTTTTAGTTGAAGTTTGCGAGAGCCCTTTTCAAGATGAACACGTTCATCATTTGGTAAATTTATTGCAATAGTCTTACTGCCGGCATTACAGTCGCCACCATAGTAGATAACATCATAAACTCCCAGGTCTGAGCCACTTCCAGGAACTTCCGTTTTGTATTCTGCAGATACAGGAAGAGATGCCTGAAGTTTGGGTAAAAGTGCTACAAATCTGTCAAGCTTTTGGCTCCAGTCAGTGTCTTTGATTAGAACAAAAGATTCATGAGCAGCTTTATGGCCATAAAGAGCATCTTCATAATTTTCAATCGGACCAACAACAAAATCGATATTATTTGTTTTCATATCCATCCATGCCAAATCGCTTGCCAGATACTCATCTGTCAGTAGTGCTTCAGCTCTCAATTCCAGGTAATTTTTCAAGCCTTCATCTTCAGCTAATTCTGCTGCCAAAAGTATTAGATCAACAGCTTTTTGAGTTTCTTCTTTAAAATAGATATGATAGGGTATTGCTATTAGATTTCCATCCTTATCGCGACGGATCATCGTATACAATGATGCTTTAGAAGGTTCATCCCAAGCATCAAATTCTTCTTTGCTCATGTCTGTAGGATAGAACTGAGACCCCAGAGGCTTTTTGTCATAACCTTCGATAAATGGAGTGTTTTCTTGAAGACGTTCCCATGGACCATAATTGATCATAGCAAACTGCTCTATTGCAGAATCTTCGATCTTGCTAAAAAGCTCATCTTTGTCACCATAAGCTTCTTGCCAATAAATCTGATCCATTATTTCAGCGGCTTGTATTAATAAAGGGATCATTTTTCTCTCTGATTCAGATAGGGTAGAGAGGTCAGTTGTTAATTGAAATTTTGCAAATGCATCCACTTTTTCCTGAATTACTTGATTACTTGATTCAGCCTGTTCCTCTTTAGCTTGGCATGCTATCATTAGTAAAACACTAATAACTAATGAAGAGATTAATAAGAGTTTGTTTTTCATGATATTCTTTGATGATAAGTTCTGTAAAATTAGTCAATGTCATCTGATCTGAACTGATATCCAAGTCTCTTGCCAGTTTTTAATTTTGAATCGGATATGCTCTGATGAATTTGTCCCACAGCAGCAAGCTTAACATTATCATAAGGTGGCACTAATAAATCAAAATCCAGACAATACTGTACAGCAGCATACACAATTTGTTCAATACTGTTTTTGTTAACTTCTTTTGTTCCCATAGTAGAATATCCAAAACCGGTTTGTCTTTTTCCCTGAACAAAAAAATGATTATCCTTATTAATAAAGATACGAGCTATAAGGTATCCTAAATCTTCCATCCTGCTATATTTGAATGAATCTGCCAGGAAGTTATATACTGTAATAACACCAGAATATCCAGCTTCGACATTATTAGCTACGTATTTAGATTTCCATATTTCGTGATTTCGGTCGAATTGAAAGATGTTGCTATGCATATTAAAGACAAGGAGGTCACCAGCAACTTTAAGCTGAATGTCGAATGTGCCATTCTTAGTGTATTTCAGATGTATCCTTTCGTTGTCTTTTCCTATATCTGCATTGCCTTTAGTTGTTATTTCAGCAAGAACAGTATTGAGCAGTTCAAATGCATTCTTTGTATTGTTATAAACCTCTTGTTTAAGTTTTGACTTATTACTAAGAGTTTTTATGATGTTTTGATACTTTTCTTCCTTTTTCATTCTAATATGCTTTTGCAAAAATGACTCGTCCTTTTGAAGGTTTTCCAGATTTTATACAAATGCCTTCTTCAGCAGGAACATCCATAGGGATACAGCGGATTGTCGCTTTGGTTTGCTCTTGTATCAACTTTTCTGTCTCAGTAGTTCCATCCCAGTGAGCCAAAACAAAACCGCCTTCATCCAGACGCTCAAGAAATTCATCCCATGAATCAGCATTTTTGGTATTAGTTTCTCTGAATTTCAAGGCCTTATTGTAAATGCTTTCTTGGATATCAATCATTAGCTGGTCAATGAGCTCAGCTATTCCTTCTTGCGGAACAACTTCTTTTGTTAGAGTATCTCTCCTTGCAATTTCAATTGTTTTGTTTTCCAGATCTCTCGGACCAATAGCAAGGCGAACAGGGACTCCCTTCAACTCATATTCTGCAAATTTCCACCCTGGCTTATGAGTATCGCGATCATCAACCTTAACAGATATTCCTTTGGCTAATAGTTCTTTCTTAATTTGGTGAGCCCGATCCACAGTTTGTTCTCTTTCTTCAGGTTTTCTGTATATCGGTACTATTACCACCTGAAAAGGAGCTAATTTAGGTGGAAGTACAAGTCCATTATCATCTGAATGTGCCATTATAAGCGCTCCTATCAAGCGTGAGCTTACACCCCATGATGTAGCCCAAACGTGTTCTGTTTTGCCATCATTTGTGGCAAACTTCACATCAAATGCCTTGGCAAAGTTCTGTCCCAGAAAGTGAGAGGTGCCCGCCTGTAGTGCTTTACCATCCTGCATCAGTGCCTCAATACAATAGGTATCTACAGCACCAGCAAATTTCTCATTTTCTGTTTTCAGTCCTTTGATGACTGGTATTCCTAAATAATTCTCAGCAAAATCACTGTACACATCCAGAATAGTCAAAGTTTCTTCAACTGCTTCCTTTTTAGTCGCATGTGCAGTATGTCCTTCTTGCCACAAGAATTCTGCAGTTCTGAGAAACAGACGGGTTCTCATTTCCCAGCGTACAACATTTGCCCATTGATTGATTAATAGAGGTAAATCACGATACGACTGAATCCAGTTCTTATATGTGTGCCAAATAATGGTTTCAGATGTTGGACGTATGATTAATTCTTCTTCCAGCTTTGCTTTTTCATCAACAACGACACCTTTGCCATCAGGAGAATTTTTTAACCTGTAATGCGTAACAACAGCACACTCTTTTGCGAAACCTTTGACGTGATCTGCTTCTTTACTGAAAAATGATTTTGGAATAAATAGAGGGAAATAAGCATTTACGTGACCTGTTTCCTTGAACATACGGTCTAGTTCAGCTTGCATTTTTTCCCATATGGCATAACCATAAGGCTTAATAACCATGCAGCCTCTAACAGCAGAATTCTCTGCCATGTCTGCTTTAATAACCAAATCATTGTACCATTGTGAGTAATTCTCAGCACGAGGTGTTAAAACTTTTGCCATTATCTGATTTTTGGTATAGTATTTGCATTAATCGTATGAAAATGATGATGCAAATTAAGGAAATATAATCCTATATTTAAAACAAAATGGAGGATGTCATTATGAAAGCTGTTTATGTAAAAATACTGTTGGTGTTACTGATAATTACAAGTTCATGTGGAACCGGAATCTATATGTCATCAGCCTATGTAGATGATGCTTATTACAACCCTGCAAGTCAGCCAGTTGTAATCGAAAAAAGAGTATTAGTTGAGAAACCAATTCTGCCTGAGGCTGTTAAACCAGATGAGCCGATTGCTGAAGTGGAAGAACTAGTAAATGAGCGTGAATATATGCTTGTAGATTCTATCTCAGAAGAATTTGTTGATGAAGAAGGAAATGTAATAGTTAATAACCATTATTATTACGAACCTGATGATGAACTCGATTATGCAAATCGAATTTATCGCTTTAATCGCCCTGGCCATAACTTTGGTTACTACGACAACTGGTATTGGGATGATTATTACAGAGATAGTTATTGGTACAGTCCGTTTAGCTATTATGGAGGAATGAATTATTACAATCGATATTATAGTCCTTGGAATAATTATGGGGGTTATTATTCATACGGATATTCACCATGGTATTCATACGACTATTATGGCTACGGTGGATATGGATATGGGTATGGATATGGATCTAGTTCATATTCAAATAACTGGAATTCATATCGAAGTAATGATAATTACCACTATGGGCATCGAAACAGCAGGGTAACAGATGGATCAGGCCTGATAGGTGGCGGCAGTATGACTAAATCTGAAATGGCAACAGCCAGAAGTGCCAGCAGTCCAAGAAAAATATCTACATACACTTCCACCCGTTCAGGGAGTTCTTATGCACGCCCACCAGTAAAAACAACTGGTAGATCAACAAGAGCTATAAGTACTGCAAATACATCCAGATCAACATATACCCGGCCCAAAACTTCATCAAATACAGGAGTTTCAGGCAGCTCTTACAGAAGCTCAGGAAGAAGCACTGTTCCTCAGAGATCAAACTATAATAGTAACTCCGGGTCAAGTAGATCCTCTTCTTACAGGAGCTCTAGTTCTGGTTCAAGTTATAGAAGTTCATCTTCAGGAACCAGCTACAGATCTTCTGGAAGTTCATCCACATCAAGGAGTTCTGGCTCATCAGTCGGACGATCATCATCTGGCAGCAGTTCTTCCAGGTCATCTGGTAGTAGCAGTTCTTCAAGATCATCTGGCTCTAGTTCAAGTTCCAGAGGTGGTAGAAGATAATTCATGGCTAGAAAAAAACCAGTCTCGAAAAGCCTGGTAATGCCCTAACTATATAACATTCATTTATAGAACAAATAACTCAAGCATAATGAAAAAATATATTTTACCCGTCCTTATTCTTGCTCTTTCACTCTCTCTAAATGCCCAAAATGAACAAGATGCACTTCGTTTGTCTCAAATATTCCATGGTGGTTCAGCCAAATCTTTAGGAATGGGAGGAGCTATCGGAGCTGTTGGAGCTGATTTTGGAGCAATCGCGATTAATCCAGCAGCATCTGGTTTATATCGTAGAGGCGACTTCTCACTGACTACAGGGTTTAGCAATATTTCAACAGATGCCAGCTATTTAGACAATAGGTCAAATGATGCTGCATATTCTATGAACTTGAATCAGATAGGGTTTGTAATCCCATTTAAAACTAAATCTGGTTCAGACTTTGGAATAAAAGGACTAAATTTTTCTTTTGGATATAATAAATTGAGGAATTATGACCAAAATGTAGTGATGAACGGAATTAATCAGAATAATTCACTGGTTGATGACTTTGTTTCTACCGCTAATATGAATGATGACTGGGATCCTTTTACCGATGAATTAGCCTGGGAAACATGGTTGATTGATTATGATAGTATTGCAGGAGTTTTTTATTCAGATTTTGATATTTCAGGATACGGACAAACACAAAGAAGAAGCGTGCAAACTAGTGGAAGTCTTGGTGAATACGTGTTTAATTTAGGTGCTAATGTTGGGGATAAGGTTTATTTCGGAGGATCATTTGGGATACAAAAATACCGATATAAAGAAACATGGGTGCATACTGAGCTTGATCCTGATGATATAATTGATTATTTCGAAAGCTTTAGATTTAGCAACAATCTTGAGACTGAAGGCAGTGGCTTTAATGCTAAGTTTGGTGTTATAGCCCAGCCTGTAAGTTGGATAAGGCTTGGTGCTTCTATTCATACTCCAACATTTTTCAATCTGAAGGACAACTTTACAAGTTCTATGCAAACTGACCTTGCTGATGGGGAAGCCACTCATGAATATACTGCTTATGGGGAATTTGATTATGAGATTACTTCACCTTTCAGAGCAGTAGGAAGTATTGCATTATTTTACAAAAATAGGGCTATGTTTAGTCTGGATTATGAATTTGTTGATTATTCTAATGCCAGGTTGAGTGGCGATAATTATGAGTTCTATGATGAAAACCAGGCTGTGAGTAATAGATATGGTACAGCAAGTAATATTAGAGCAGGAGCTGAAGTTGTATTTGCTCCATTCTACGCAAGAGCTGGCTATTCTCTTTATGGTAGCCCGTATGTTGATGGTGAAGCTAATGAGAATATGACCAATACTTCAATTTCTGGCGGACTTGGATTCAGGACAAATCGGATTAGCTTGGATTTTGCCGTGGTTAAATCGAGTTGGGAGCAACAGTATTTTTTATATGGTAGTAATGCCGCAAGCCTTGATGCCTCAGCTATGCGATTTATAGGCACACTCGGTTTCAGATTTTAAAAAATAGAACAGCTTCTTAAATAGCCAGGGATTTCAGGACCAAGTTGAAACATCGTATCCAGGATACTTAAATTAGATTGAAATCCATATCTATCTGAAAATGCCTGCTGATAAGGAATGTTCCTGAAATGTTTATCCTCCATAAGCTCTTTTCTGGGATGAATAAGCTTCCTCCAGTCTGGTTCGTTATTCGGAATATCGATATAGTTTTTGCTCAGCATGATCTTAATATTTGTTAGCCTGGAAAAGTCTAGGATGACTTCAATAATCTTAAGATTCAAATCAAAGAGATACTTTTCATGCTTTTCCCAAACAAAGATGAATTCATCAATTATGAATTCATAGTAAGGAGAGTGTTTATACGCCGACATGATAGAACGATAATGAACTCTTTGCCAATTAGTTTCGTAGCTGATTTTAACATCTCTGATAGCTTGATTCTCGGTACTACCTTTCAAAATAGGAACAGTCAGTGTAATTATCCCATTGGCAGCGCTGATACGACATCTGTTTCTATAACTTCGTCGTTGATAATTTTCATAGGCCTCCAGAGTAATTTCTTGCTGTTCAAATAGTTTTGAGAAATATTGGATAGGAGGAAAGTATGCCGAACTTAACAACATATTGATCTGCTAATTATGAGTATAGCGTACTACTCCAAGCAAATGATCTTCAGGAATAAATCCAATTATTCGACTGTCATAAGGATTATCCCTATTGTCGCCAAGGA
This sequence comes from Bacteroidales bacterium, assembly GCA_023145515.1. Taxonomy (GTDB): domain Bacteria; phylum Bacteroidota; class Bacteroidia; order Bacteroidales; family UBA12481; genus JABHCC01. The sequence goes on along the minus strand of JAGLDP010000057.1, from coordinate 414 downwards.
CAAAGTAATAGTTCTTTTTAAAAGTATATTCTTTTGCTTGTTCTCCATTAATTCTGATAGTTCCAGTGAAATCAACAATAATCTCATTGCCTTCTGAATTTGCAATTATGAACTTGTATTGATCAATTGTTTTTACGTTGATAGGAACTGTTTGCCCTTTATGTGGAACAATCAGAGGGCCCATTTGATCACGATTCCATAGAAAAAAACCAGAGTACGGCCAATAATTGGAGGATGAGGCACCTGCAAACATTCTGGTGCTTCTAAGAGATTTAATATATGACTGATTAGTAAGGTTCTGAAAAGCCATTGTATCAAGGAAAATATCCCATATCCCTATATTGGCAACCATTGTAGGAGCTTCAATATGGAACTCTTCGAAAAAGCTTAATGGTATTTCCGTACCATCTGTAA
>JAGLDP010000056.1 GCA_023145515.1 Bacteroidales bacterium | reverse complement strand
CCCAAAGGCTGGCATTTACCCACAATGTTAGAATGGAAAGCTCTGCGAAAATCGTTCGGTGGTAAGCGTGATGTATTTAAATATTTAGGAGGCACTATGGAAAAGGTTTATAAACAAATGATAGATGGAGGTGATAGTGGCTTTAATGCCTTATTGGCCGGTTTTCGTACAGCGGATGGCAAATTCATACATCTAGGCAATCATACATATTATTGGAGCTCTTCTAAAAACATATATGGACAATGGGCCTATGCTTTGAATGGTAAAATAGATGGTAAACGTCATGGTTTTCTGGATAGTAAAGAAGGTATCGCAAGTCTGTCATCTCGTCAAGTCAGATCTAAACGTGGTATAAGTGTTCGTCTTTTCAAAGACCAGATTGAATAAATCAAAAACTTCTGATTGTAGCGTGTTACAAAATTTTTGAACCAGTTAGGACAGAATGCCTACCTGGAAATCCCCCGATAAAGTGGACGGTAAGTTTGACTACAAAAAAGCAATAGAACTGTCCTATGCACGAGGCAGTGCAAAAGATATTGCCAATGAATTAGAATTGCCTCCCGCCATCCTACTCAATCAGCTCGCCCTGGGTTGACTCAGCATTCCTGACTAAAATGGCAGACCTAAATCCTGTAACAAGCTTATCTAATCTTTCTGCAAATTCTGTGTCATCTTTTGATTCTGGCAAAGCAAAGCCTAAGAAAACAATATCCGCATCTTTGCTAGATTGATGCATTAAGTCAATAACACTCTCGTTATCCTTGCGCAAAATAACATCTGTTTCAACAGACATTCTTGAATCTGCAATCAGCATTTTTAGCTTCTCACGCATCGGCTCCTGTTCATCTTTGGTAGATACAATTGTTCGCAAACGCAACTTTGCTTGTCTCCATTCAGTATTCAAACTCAACAAGTGAGCCAAAACAAGCATCATATCACCATTCTTCTCCATCCCCCTCCACCATACATCAATACAATTATGAGAACTTGATTTCTCAAGTTCTGGGATATAGGCCAGAATGCTGTTTCTTTTCATTTGCGAGATAATCCTAACTATCCTGAATAACCTCTGAATTCTCTCTTCTCCATGTGTCCACCCAAACATTACTGTATTTGAATGCATTCCGGCAAAACCATTCGCCTGGATTATTCCCATAATACCAGCCTCAAAATCAGAAATAATATGAACTTCAGGAAAAGCTACAATCTTTTGCTCAGATAACTCCTGCTCCATCTCTTGCTGTATATCATCTATGTTAACGTTTGTATCGCTTACATCTCCTACAAAAGTTCGGCAAACTGTTACGATACCCTTATTCTGGTTAAACCAGCTTGCCAGTCTGGTCAATCTCTTCAATCTTGAAGGATTAGATGAAAACAGAAGAATATTCGGACGCCAATTTCTTGCATGCGTCTGCTTTTCTTTCAGTTTAATCAAAGCAAACCTGGCTATTGAACTCCATAAACCAGCCCTTACATCGCCCCAACTGCCCCTCAATGCTTTTCTTTTGAGGTACCAATAAATAATCAACTCAAGAGACACTGCAATAATGCAAGCTACCGGATTAATAAGAAACATAACAATAGCAGCTCCGATGCATCCTAAGAGAGAAATAATCCAGTGAACTTTTATCGTTGGTCTGTAAGAAACATCACCAACCAGTTTTTCAATTACTGCAGATAAGTTTATTGCAACATAAAGAGTCAGGAAAAATATTGTAACCCACCTGCCAACAGCATTGAGATCACCTAAAGCCACTGCCAAAAGGGCAATTCCTCCTGTTACCCATGTAGCAATCGTTGGCTGACCAGTCTTGCTTGTTCGTCCGAGAAATTTAGGAGCAATTTTATCCAGAGATAAAGCTTGCAAGACTCTTGGTCCTCCAAGAATGCTTCCAAATGCAGAAGATAATATTGCTCCCCAGAGACCTGGATAAACCAAAACCATTCCCAAAAGGGCAATTTTTGACCATATTGGAGGAGCTGAGGGATTTATTTGAGCCATTGCAGCACCATCCACCTTTGATGTAACAGCTAATGAGGTCAATATCAAAATATATACCACAAACCCGGTTACTATTGCCAAAATTGTTCCTTTTGGTATTGATTTCTTTGAATCCTTCAAATCACCACTCATACCAATTCCTGCACTAAAGCCTGTTACTGCAGGAAAAAACACAGCAAATACAAACCAGAACCCATCAGGAGCAGAGCGCTCATAATGTGGAGTCATTTCAGGAGCATGAACACCTCCGGTTAAAACCCCACCAAATAATACGAGCAAACTCACACCCACAGCTATCATAATCGGAATCTGCATTTTCAAACTTAGATTTGCACTCTTGCCGGCAATAGCAGTAGTAAAAAGAATAATGATTGCCGCCATTAATTGAACCGGAGGCATACCCCACTCTGCAGGCCAAAAAGGAGCAATCGACTCGGCTAATCCAAAGGCATATAAGGTCAAACTAAAGGTTCTGCATAGAAAAAGTGGGATTCCGATTGCCCCTCCCAATTGAATACCCAAACTCCTGGATATCATATAGTATTCGCCGCCAATCCCTACCTTCATATTGGTAGATATTGCAGAAGCACTCAAGCCAGTAATAAAAGTGATACTACTGGCCAGAACCAAAACAAGCAAGGTGAGAGGCAAGCCAAGATTACCCAAAACCCACCCAAATCTTAGGTACATCATGACACCAAGAATCGTTAAAACACTGGGTGTGAATACACCTAAAAAAGTGCCAAACTTAACAGGTAATTGAACAGTTTTTGCTGACATAGGTAGTATGACATTGTTTAGTTTAGAACTTCCAATGTAAGAATTCTTGCTGTGTAATTGAAGTTATCAATCAATTCCTATTTTCTTAACTTTGGCACCCCACATGGAGAATAGATTAAAAAGATATACAACCCTGATCTTACTGGCACTTATCAGCCTGATATCTGCCCATGGTCAAATCATCATAAATGAATTTCTATGCTCAAACGCTTCCGGATTGATTAATAATGAAACCAAACAGTTCTCTGATTGGATTGAACTTTACAATACCAATAACCAGGATGTGGATATGGAAGGTTTTTTTCTTTCAGATGAAAATGATTCCCTTGCAAAATGGAGATTTCCGGCTAATACAATCATTCCAGCCAATGGATTCATTCTGGTGTATCCTGACAAACTAAATAAGGATCTGCACCTGAACTTTGGATTATCAAAGAACGGCGAGAGTATTTATCTGAGTGATCCAAATGGAGTACTACATGATTTTATCGAATTCGGAAAACAAAAACCAGATGTTTCTTATGGTAGAAAACCCGGCAATTTGATAGAATGGGCATGGTTTGGAGAACCTACACCCGGCGAAGAAAATAACTCTCACTTCCATCTGAGACCAAGCGAAAATAATCCACCTGATGTTAGTCCGGATGCAGGATTTTATGAATCAGCAGTAGAGGTAGTGCTAGATAATATCAGCGAAGAAACTGTAACAATCAGATATACAACAGACGGTAGTACTCCCACAAGCAGTTCCCTCATCTTCCCACAGCAATTGTTAGTAGAAAAAACTAGTGTTATTAAACTAAGAGCATTTTCAATAGATAAAATGCCCAGCAAGATAGTAGCCAAAACATATTTTGTGGGAGAGGAAACAAGTCTGCCAGTATTCTCACTTTCAATAAACCCCGAATACCTATGGGATGAGGAAACTGGAATTTATGTAGATGGAAGTAATTTTAACGGAAACCGCTCATCAAGAAATTGCTGTCAAACCGATTGGGAAAGACCCATAATTATTGAATTCTTTGAAGATAATAAACAATTAGTGTTTAGCGAGCAGGCTGGCGTTCAGGTAAAAGGTCGTATGAATTGTGAATTCCCTAAAAAACCTTTGGGCATATATTTCAGGTCAAAATATGGTAACAATCATATAAACCATGCATTCTTTGCAGAAAAGCCAATCGCTGAATTCTCGAGCTTTATCCTTCGTCCTGGAGGAGCTGATGGCATGGGTAATTGCTATAATGGAACGATGATACGGGATGGCTTGTTAAGTACTTTACTCATTGATCAGATGGATATTGATTATGAGGGTTATCGTCCGGCTGTACTGTATATTAATGGCAAATATTGGGGCATCCACAATATTCGTGAACGAAATAAAAAAGATTATCTGGCAACAAATCACGGCGTGGATCCGGATAATCTTGACATCCTTGAAAATCCGGCGAATGGCGGCATAATAAAAGGTGATGACCTGCATTACATGGGATTGCTGAATTTTGTCAGAACTGGTGAAGTTGCAGAGAAAACCGGACTAACAAGAATCAATCAACTCATTGACCTTCAGGAGCTTTTAAACTATCAAATAGCAGAGATCTTTGTTAATAATGAAGACTGGGCCCACAACAATGTATTGTGCTGGCGACCCAGAATTACTGATGGCAAATGGCGATGGGTTTTCTATGATGTAGAAGGAGGATTTGGACTGTATCATGCTGATGACTACACCAATAACTTATTTGGCTTTGATGAAGATAGTTTCCTCAAACATGCCTTTTTATTCAGGAGGCTGTTAATGAACCCGGATATTAAAACCGATTTCTTGCAGGGCTTTGCTGCTCACCTGAATACAACTTTCAAAACAGACCGGGTAATTCAAATGATAGATTCACTTAGTCAGGATATTCTTGATGAAATGCCCAAAGATGTTCAGCGCTGGAAAGACCACACTACTAACGGCGGTTCAGGTTGCTCGCCAATCAATTCAATGGAGCAATGGATGTCGCATCTGGCTATAATGAAAAACTTTGCTAAAGAGCGTCCTGATATCATCCGGCAGCAAATAATTGATAGATATGACTTATCAGGAATGGCTGAAATCACATTTGAGGCAGCAGGAGGAAGCATAACTCTTAATGGAATCGAGAATGCAGCCAGTGGTAGCTACTTTAAAGATTTGTCGTTGAAACTAACTGCTATACCGGATATTGGATACCATTTTGTTGGCTGGGAAGGATTCTCTTCTGAAAAACAGATTACAATTAATCTCACCAACGATATTTTGATTAAGGCGATTTTTGCTCATAGTGAAGAATCTGTTCTTCCATCAATAATTACAGATAAACTGGTGTTAAACGCCGATAATTCGCCATATCTGGGAACATCAGATATAATTATTGAAGAAGATGCTGTATTCCGCATAGGTCCTGGCGTTGAAATACTTATGCCAGAAAATGCCAGTATCTACGTGTATGGAATAATGCAAGTGGTAGGAGAACCTGAGAATCCTGTAAGAATAGCTCCTAATCCAAACAGCAATGGAAGATGGGGTGCCTTGGTCTTTGATCATGCCCAGGAAGGATCTGTTATTCATAACCTTGAAATCAATCAGGCATCTGTAGCTCATCAAAATCCTGCTCTTTATAAAGCAAACCTGAATATCATTAATACTTTTGTTCCAATTAACGGACTAAGAATACCAAACGCCGACAAAAACCCACTCTACACTCTTGAGAGTGAGACCATTATTAGAAATTCAATTTTTTTCAGTTCAGGTACCGGAGACTATATAAATATTGCAAAGGCTCCATTGCTTACTATCGAATCATGTATCTTTTCCGGAAATCAGGCACCCGATACTGACGCCATAGATCTTGATGCCGTGGGCACATCTTCAATTCTGAATAATAAATTCAGAAATTTCACTGGTGCTAACTCAGATGGACTTGATGTTGGTTACTCCAGTGATATTCTTATTGAGGGGAATGTATTCTCAAATATTTCTGATAAAGGGATTTCTGTAGGAATGGGATCCAGCATCCGGGTTTTCAGAAATCTTTTTCTGAATTGCAATGATGGAATTGGAGTAAAAGACATCGATTCAAAAGTTGAAGCAGACCGTAATACATTTTTCTCCAACAAAACAGGCGTTCATTGTTTTGAAAAAGAACCCGGTAGGGGTGGTGGCACTGCGAACGTTGTCAATTCAATATTTGCAGGAGGATATCAGGATGCCGGATTTGCAGATTCATATTCTAATATCAATTACAACTATTCATGGAGTGATAACTCTGAGCTTCCCGGAAAGCTTAATCAATTTGGGAATCCAGACTTCCTTTCACCTCAAACCGGAATCTTCAGACTATCTGATTCATCAGAGTGCAGAGAGGCTGGAGATCCTGATAGTCAAGCTGACCCGGATGGCACCAGGGCTGATATTGGTGCTTACTATTTCCATACTCAGCAAATGACAGATATTTTCCTGAATGAGATTATTACCAATGACAATAAACTTCAGATTGAAATTTTCAACAGTAGTGAGCATACCATTGATTGTAATGAGCTAATAATTTCATCCGGAGGAATTGGATGGGATGAAGTTAATCTGAGTCAATGGAGCGGTTCTGATCCATATCTTGCTCCAAACGATTTCAAGCTTTTCAGTATTCCGGCTGACAAATTTTCTTTCAAGAAAAAAGGTGATATACTCTTGCTGTTACAGTCAATACTGACTGAAAGGATATTGTTAAGCTCTATTCCTTTCAGTAACTATTTGGGAACTTATAGCATAGGATACTTTCCTGATGGAAGTTCCCAAATAAGACATTTTAGCCAGCCAAGTCCTGGATGGTCTAATCAGGCAGAACCATCCGGACAAGGTCAGATATTTATAAATGAAGTTTTAGCTAACAACCAAAGTTCTATTACTGATGAAGAAGATCAGAATGAAGACTGGGTAGAATTATACAATTCTGGTAATGAAGACTATTTGCTTGGTGGACTATATTTCACCGACAATTTAAATAACCCTACTAAACACCAAATTCCTGCCAGCATGAAGAATAGTCTTCTGCTACCTTCCAGAGGCTTTACTTTCTTCTGGGCAGATGCTGATGCAAACGCAGGCGCTAACCATCTTAATTTCAAGCTAGATGCTGACAAAGAAGAGATCGGACTATTCAAAGTCATTCATCCGGATACCCTACTTATCGACTCTCTGCTTTTTGTAAACCAGATACCTGATAAAAGTTATGGAAGATTCCCGGATGGAAGTGACATATTAAAGGAGTTTAGCATTCTTACCCCAGGAGAATCCAATGTATATCTGCATGTTGCTGATTCTCAAAACTTTTTTGATTTGACATTATATCCAAACCCATGTACTGATCGTCTTAATGTAAAATTACACGGAATCATTGCGCCAGATACGCGGTTTGAGATAATAAATATTAATGGACAGGTATTATCTGAGCTTAATCTGTATGATATAAATTATGGAACTACAAGCATTGATGTCAGTCACCTCCTCCCGGGCATGTACATCATACGAGTTATAAGTTCCAAAAAAGTAAGAACGGCCAGGTTAATAAAAGAGTAAAAAAAAACCGACATCCCTGAGGAAATCGGTTTTTCAGAACAATATCAATAGACTTTCTATGTCTTCATATTATCATCATCACCTTTTGAGGGTGGTGTTGAGATAGAGCTTCTCATATCAGTATCAGCTTCAATATTCTTGAACTTCATGTAATCCATGATACCCATATTTCCCTTCTTAAAAGCTTCTGCCATAGCAAGAGGCACCTCAGCCTCAGCCTGAATAACATTAGCTTTGGCTTCCTGAGCTTTTGCAACCATTTCTTGCTCAAGTGCTACAGCCATAGCCCTTCTTTCCTCAGCTTTAGCCTG
>JAGLDP010000055.1 GCA_023145515.1 Bacteroidales bacterium | reverse complement strand
GGTACAGATTTAAATGCAATTCCTGCTGCTTCTATTGAGCGTATTGAAGTTTTACGTGATGGTGCTGCTGCACAATATGGTTCTGATGCCATTGCTGGTGTAATAAATATTGTTCTGAAAGAGAATACTAATCAACTGAACTTCTCCCTCACTTCAGGAGCCAATTTTACAAGTGTTGGCGATCAGGTAGATGGACAAACGAACTCAATGTCAGCCAGCTATGGAATACCCTTGGGGAAGGATGGCGGGAGCCTGCACTTTTCTGGTGAGGCTAGCCTTAGAGAACCAACTGATAGGACCGGGGCATTTGAAGGACAAATATTTAGTCGATATAATACTTTGGAGAGACTGGTATATCATGATGGTTATGATTTGTCAAACCTCCCTCTTGATGTAATTACTAACTATGCCACATCTATGGGGTATGACGAGAGTACTCAGATATTAGATGACGGCCTAAATTCACTCCAAAGCTACTTGAATGATGATGTAACTGAGGATGAATTGCTTGCCAGGGGGTACGATAGGAATGATTTTAATATGCGAACAGGACAATCACGCTTACGAGATGGGAAGTTTTTTGCAAATTTCAGTCTGCCCATTGGTGAATATGCAGAATTATACTCTTTCAGCGGAATCAGCTTCCGCACAGGAAACTCAGGTGGGTTTTATCGTCTTCCATACCAATCCAGAGCATATACCCCAATATTTATAGATGGATTCATTCCTGAAATCAACTCGCAAATAGTTGATAAATCTCTGTCTGTAGGGATAAAAGGACTTGTGAACAACTGGACAGTTGATTTTAGTAATACTTATGGGTCAAATAGTTTCATGTATGTGATCGGCAACACCGTTAATTCCTCAATGGAATCAAATTCACCAATTACTTTTGATGCCGGAGGACATTCATTCATGCAGAATACTACTAACCTGGATGTGTCGCGTTTCTGGAAAGATGTTTTCTCAGGGTTGAATATTGCCTGGGGTTTTGAACACCGCCTTGAGAATTATCAAATTTTTGCCGGTGAAGAGAGTTCATACGCTCTTTATAATAGAAATGGAGATGTTGTAAACTATAATCCCGATCAGAATTTAGTGGTAACTGATTTCTTTGGCTCTAGTCGCCCTGGTGGCGCTCAGGTATTTCCTGGCTTCAGACCAGAAAATGAATTGAGTAGGTACCGGAACAGTCTGGCAGCATACATGGATATGGAGATCGATCTTACACCCAAATGGCTTGTCAATATAGCCTCTCGCTACGAGAATTACAGCGATTTTGGCGGAACACTCAATTACAAAATTGCCACTCGTTATAAGATCGTTGACAATCTTATGATCAGGGGTGCTCACAGTACCGGGTTCAGGGCTCCCTCGTTACATCAGCTCTATTTCAATAGGGTTAATACACAGTTTATTGGCGGACTCCCTTTTGATATTGGCACTTTCGGTAATGATAGTAAAGCTGCCCGATTACTTGGGATACCTGAATTGAAACAGGAGAGATCAAGGAATTTCAGTAGCGGACTATCAATGAGGATTCCAAAATGGAATATTAGCATGAGTGTGGATGCATTTCAGATTAATATTTACGACCGTATCACTTACACCGGATCATTCAGTGCAAGTGATAGTCCTGAAGATGCTGAACTAGCTTCACTTCTGGCCCAGGTTGGTGCATCTTCTGCCTCTTTCTTTGCAAATACCATTGATGCTCAATCAAGAGGTATTGACATTGTGTTTAGCTATTATACCAAAATCGGCTCAGGTAATCTGCGAAGCAATTTCTCAGCTACATTCTCTGAGACTAACCAGGTTGGCGATATACATGCTTCAGACCAGTTGGCAAATAAGCTCGATACTTATTTCAATGAGTTTGATAGAATCTTGTTAGAGTCGGCTTCTCCAAAAACAAAGATGAGTCTGAGTTATCTCTACTCCTACAAAGGATTCAATATATTCTTGCGCGAATCCTACTTTGGAAAAGTTACTCATGCCAGCCGAGTCGTTGCAGATCAGCAGGTATTGTCAGCCAAATTATTGTTGGATTTATCAATTGGGTATACTATTAAGAATATTATGACCTTCACTGTTGGTGCAAATAATCTTTTGGATGTCTATCCTGATCTGATCCTGCCGGATAATGCTGATTATAGCTCAGGGAGGTTTCCGTACTCACGCCGGTCTACTCAGTTTGGGTTTGGCGGGAGGTTTTTGTTTGTACGGATGAATTATGCCTTGTAGGGGCTCCTACTTCATGTGCATCAGTATTGTTTTGGTTACATGTCGTCCATTGAAAATCCTATATACTCAGTTTTGTAATTACTGAATTCTCTGATTAGAGATTTGGATTTTTCTTGTAATTCTGGAATACTGATGTTCTTGCTCTGACGTTTTACTTCTGCAATGACCATTTTTTTCTTCCTTTCATTCACTGCCACAATATCGATTTCATTTTTATTGGCCTTCTCCCAGTATGTTCCAATTTGAGAATAATCTCCTGATTCAATCAGAATCTCTGTAAAGTATTTTTCAAGAATTCGTCCGCTGTAGACTTTATAGTCTCGGTTAACAATATCTTTGACATAATCTAAGTTGCCTATCTCAATTGTGCTTCGATATTTATATATAAATCGAAACCAAAAGTTTAAAAAATTATCATGTATCTGATACTTAACCGACCTGCTTGTTGGTTTAGCGAAAATTGATCTTACTCTTCTGATTAGTCCATAGTCATATTCGAGTCTGTCAAGAAAGCCCCCAATTGGTATCTCCAGAATAGATTCCATATTAACGCGTGAAGTTTTTGAGGAAGCAATTAGTGAGAGAATGGAAAAATAGTTTCCGTACTCCTTTCCAAACTCATCAATCAAGACATTCTGGCCTTCATTTATAAAGATAGAGTTGAAAGAGAAGATTTCATCCAGGATAGAGTTAAAAGTGTAAGCTTCTGCTGCTATTAGTTGCTCAACATACTTGGCTACTCCTCCAGTAATCATATAGAAGGCTAATAAATCTTCGTTTGTATGGTTTGGATTATGGTCTTTCATGATTTCCTTGATGGTTGAAAGATCAAAAGCTTTTAAATGAATTCTCTGAGTTGCTCTGCCAAACAGGGGTTCCTTAGAGTTTTCAAAGATGTGTTTCATTAGTGAATAGACTGATCCGCAAAGTATAAGATTGATCCTGCTTCCTTCCTTGTGTTTGTCCCATATATTCTGCATGTCACTGTAAACAGATGGATTAATAGATAGAAATTCCTGAAATTCGTCAAGGATTAGTGTGAAATGCTTTGTTTTTGAAAGTTCCATCAGGTAGCCAAATACCTCTTTAAAAGACTTAAATGTTCCAAAAACTTCAACATTGAGTTGCAATCTAATGACTTCAATCAATTCCTCGCACAGCAGCGCTTCATTTTTCCTGGCAACAAAAAAATATACGCACTCAGTATTCTCAGCGGATTTTACTAATAATGTTGTCTTCCCTATTCTTCTTCTTCCAACAACAAATGACATTTGTGCTGATTTTAAAGCTCTATTCCTTATCTTTTCAAGGAGGGATAATTCCTTTTCTCTATTGTAAAATTTCATAATTTATAGATATATTAACGCAGCCATGGTTACAGTAACTGTTGTTGCGATAATGCAAATATATGAATTTAATTTTACTTCATATGCATCAGTACCAGCACAACCCCTTGATCATCTGATGGGTTTTCACAAATCTCAAGTAATTGATCCCGGATATCCGGACGAGAAACATTAAGTTTCCTTATGCAATTGAGATCTCGGGATTCCGTAATATCCCAATTGAATCTTGACACACAAATATTTTGATCTGGGATATAGTGGTAGTAATCAGCTGGCTCTATGCCATAGATATCGTTTTCCATCGAGCTATGAATCCACTTCCAGGAGCTGTCATAGTAGATGTCGCATGCTGTTTCTCTGCCAACTGAGAAGGTTTCCCCCGTTTTTAGATTGTAGAATACGTGAATTAAATCTAAATCTGCAACATGAGTCACAAGGTAGCCGGGTAGAAAGGTGATTGCCATGACAAAAGTATAGTCTAATGCTTTGCTACCCATTGAACGGGAATTATCTTTGAGGTATTCGTTGGTAAAACCATGGTTCTCAATAATGAAACGGTATCTGGGTGTACTGCTTCCGTCTTCGTAATACTGGTACACCGTGTCTTTATATGTCTCCCAGAAATATGCTCCTTCTTTATTAGAAGTGAGATTTGTATAGTTCAGTTCGGTGTACGTTAAGTCTTTATCATTCGGTCTTGGTAAGACCTGCGAAACCATGTTGAGATTCATATCAAATAGAACAACACTCGAATAATTATCCATGGGCTTAAAGGGTCTTCTCGGTAAGATGGCAATTGTATTATCGAAGGGTATTTTGATTCCCTCAATCATCCTGTAAGGGATATGATCTGTGAGATCTTTTTGTGAAACAACTTCTCCCAGGACATTGAAAATTAGCGCTCTGGTTGCTCTTGTGTTTGTTACAACTATCTTGCTTTCATGGCGGTTCAGGTTTTTGTAATTTCTATTGATGGAAGACAAGATAAAGATAGATGAAATTATTTATACGTATCTTCCGGCGATTTTGTCACATATTATTCATAAAAATACGGAGGTACAAATGACTATCAAAATGCTGAATCGAGTAAATGGATTCTTGAATCTGACATCCAAAACTATGAGTTTAGTTGCCATTCTTTGCTTATTTGTAATTACACCCGGAACTTTTGCTCAAGAAAGATCGGGTGAGGATATGTATAAGCACCTATTGGGATTGGTTAACAGCGATAATAGTAGCACTATAGCTGTCCTTAACTCTCAACCAAGGAGTCTTGATTGGAGTGCTGCAGAGGAGATGGAGTTTAAAGGTCATTTGCGATTTCTTAGTTCAGCGCAAGAAGGTAGCGTCGATGACTCCAAGCTGTTCTTTGTCAGGAGTGCTGCCGAAGGAAATATTTTCATTCTTACTATTCCCGATGGTGATGATCCCCTATACCTGAACCTTGAAGAGTTGATAGAGAACAAGTATAACTTTAGTATAAAGGTTATTGATGCCAATATTGCAGGTGAAAATTACCAATTTGCTCAGTTTGTTTCATCTCCTGTTCAATCTGCTTTTGATAAGGTTTTCAAGTTGATGATTGTTCTGATGTTATTTCTTGTTATGGTAGGGATGGGACTTACTTTAACAGGTAAGGATTTTTTAGTTTTGATTTCAAAACCTAAAGGAATAATTGTTGGAGAGATTCTCCAGTTTGGAGTGATGCCTTTGATTGCTGTAGCTATAGGCTACTTAATGGGCTTCCATGAGAATTATCCTTATATTTTTGTTGGGATGGTTTTGATTACTGCCACGCCAGGTGGTGTTACGTCTAATCTGATGACTCACTATGCCAAGGGGGATGTTGCCCTTTCTGTTTCAATCACTTCTATATCAACAATTCTGTCGATTTTATTTGTGCCCTTACTCTTAAATGCCTATTGTTCCAATATACCTGATGTTAAGGTTCCAACCAGTACTATCGCCCAGACAATTATTGTGTTAGTGATTGTTCCGCTTGGCATTGGTATGATAGTCAGGAGATTCAAGGAAACTGCAGCCAAAAAGCTTATCCCGGTGTTCAATATCCTTGGAATTATCGCACTATTGTTCTTGATTGTTGCAGGTATTTTGAATAACCTTGAATCATTCGCCGATACTGAGCGTCATGGTGTGCTTTTCTATACGATGGTTCTTTTGTTAACTATTACCGGTATGGTGGTTGGCGGATTAGTTCCAATATTATTCAAGGTTTCAAATTACCAAATCAGGGCTATTTCACTTGAGACTGGTTTAAGGAATGCCTCGTTAGCCATGACTATTGCTCTCTTAATTCAGGATTCTATGGGTGATTTCCACTCCTCAATGTTTTGGGTATCAGGAATGTTTGGATTATCAATGTACCTTGCTGGTGTGATCGCCATTAAACTGTATCCGAAAATTTTCCCGATAAAGGATTAATCTTGACGATTGTCTTAGAATTGTGGTTTTTAGTTTTTGAAGACTTTTCTTAAGTGGAAAAAACACTCCCCGGAGGCTGGAGAGAACGGAACTACGCAGGTGAAAAAGAAGCCTCCGGGGAGATGTTTGAATAATTGGGGTTAGCTATGTGATTTAGATTATCATTTAAACAACTTTGTTGTACTACTTAATCCCTATTTTGATGAAAAGGTTACCCCTGTTTGATGAAAAGTTTTCAAGAAAATTTCTAAAGCCTCATATTCAGGACATTGCAAAGGCAGTTTCTGGTCATATTTCTGAGATTCGTCAGCCAGGATGGATGACCGGACTGGCAGGAGTGGCTGTTTTCTTAGCTGAATACGCGAATTTTGTGGATGAAGAGGTAAAAATTTTAGATAATGGCCATAATGCTTTAGAGAGAATAGTGAAGGTTGTAAATGATGGCTTTTCTTATCCTACACTTGCAGCCGGACTAACAGGTATCATTTTTGCTTTCAGGTATCTCGGTGAACGAAAATTTGTTAATCTTGAAGATGCTCATGTTCTTGACGAAATTAGTCCGCTTTTGGAACGCTGGGGACAATCACAGATTGAAAACGGGGATTTCGATATGCTGCATGGGGGAATGGGTCCGTTTTATTTATTGGCAACCGGGCCAGAAAGATGGGCAGGCACGTTGGTCGGCCCCTACAGTGATTTACGCAATATTGATTTGGGTTTGGCCCATGGCCTTCCTTCTTATCTCCTTTTCCTTTCGAACATCGAACAACCTGTCCCGGACTTGATCCGGGATCAAACATCGAACATTAAAAAGGGGCTTGATACCCTCCTTGCCACTGCCGACTTTACCCAGAAACATGGCTCTGTATTCCCAACGCGTATTAAAGACGGCGTTGCAGAATACCCCTCAAGACTTGCATGGTGCTATGGGGATGCTGGGATCGGGATTAGTTTGATGCTCTTAGAGGAGCGCATAAAAGGGAAGCAATTAAAGGATTTATCAGAGGTGCAGGATGTAGTGTTAAGAGGGTTGAAAGGAGTAGGGGAGAATGTTCTGGAATTGGCTGCTGATCGGCGTGATCCGAAGAATACTCGCGTGGAAGATCCATACCTTTGTCATGGATCATCAGGATTAGCTATGATCTTTTTCAAAGCATATCTTTTATCGAAAAACGATAAATTCAAGGAGGCAGCCCAATACTGGACAAAAGAAACGCTGAACTACTTGAACAACACCCATTCACCTATTCACTCAGTTACTGAGAAACCACCAGACCCTTCGCTTCTGAATGGTCTATCTGGAATTGGGCTAACCCTAATGGCAATAGATCAAGGCTACCTCCCAGGCTGGGAAAAAGGACTATTACTATAGATTCTCAATTGATAATTCAGCATGCTGCCTTGCTATTTGTTATTTATTGGTTTCACCAAATAGAGTAGCAATCCTGATACAAGCGTAAAAGCTGCAACACAAAACAGAATGATAGCCAGTCGTTGCCATTCTTCCCCAACGGCTTTCCGTATCTCAATTAAATCCAATGTAGACCATGCCCACTGCAACGCTCCCAATACAAGGGCTGCCTGCAAAACTAATCGCGCCCATAAGGTCTTTATTATAAGCATAAATGGTAGTAAGGCAGATACTATCATCAACAAAGTTTGATCATTGCGCGAAAAGTGAGCTGCCATTATCAGAAAGCTTAAAATTACCGGAATAAATACCCAGCGATTAGTTCTTTTAGTTTCCATATTCTTCTTTTTAGGTAGACCAAAGATGAAAAAAAGAATGGGTTCTTTTTCCATTTCCCACCTCCTTTTGCATCTAATCATTAAAGAGCTGGAATTAATCCCAGTCTGCTCAGACAGTACGCACGGGGGATAAAGCACCCGAGTTTGGCTCAGGCCAAGAAAATAGAAAAGGCTATTCATCAGTTAGGGAGAGAGTTGCTTAAGGTTCAGTTGCTGTAGGACAAAACTTAAGTCAGATACTTAAGGCTTAAGGCTTCAGGCTTGAGTACGAGTATGAGTAATGAGTTTTAAGTAATGAGTTTTTCTGAAAACTGAGCTCTGAAAACTGAAAACTATATCGCCCCCAACCTCTGAATAGCCTCCTCAACTTTCCTAATCTTCCCAAAACTAAGCGTCAGCTTCCCATTCTTCTCCCGCATCTGGCAATGACGGGGGTGCTTCTGCACATAGTCAAGAATTTTTACGAAGACAGGAGAACTGAAGAAGGGAGAATTCTGGTTGCTAACAAAATACAATACCATCCTCTGGTTTTTCATCATAATCCGTTCAACTCCCAAAGACATAGCCAGCCAGCGAAGCCTCACCACATTAATCAATTCTTGAGTCTGAGCTGGAAAAGCGCCAAAACGATCTTCTAGTTTAACCGAGAATACTTGTAAATGTTCCTCATCTTTTATTTCGTCAAGCTCACGATACAAGCGAATCCTCTCCGATGTAGACTCAACATAAGATTCAGGAAACAAAACAGGCAAATCAGAATCAATAGAAGTTTCACTAACCCAATAATCAGCTGATACTCCTGAATTATTCAGTCCTGATTTGTCGGGATAAGAATCCCCTGAATCCCCATTGGAGCGGAGCTCTGCTAAGGCCTCATTTAAAATCTTCTGATAAGTCTCGAAACCAATATCCGAAATAAATCCGCTTTGCTCTCCTCCCAAAATATTACCAGCGCCACGGATATCGAGATCCTGCATTGCAATATTTAATCCACTTCCCAATTCTGAAAATTCATGAATAGCTTTTAATCTTCTCCTGGAGTCTTGAGGTAACAAATGCAGAGGAGGAGCAATGAGGTAGCAAAAGGCCTTTTTGTTAGAACGACCTACGCGTCCGCGTAATTGGTGCAGATCACTTAAGCCAAAATGATGAGCATTATTGATAATTATAGTATTGGCATTAGGGATATCAAGCCCGTTTTCAATAATAGTGGTGGCAATTAGAATATCGTCATCACCATCTATGAATTTGAGCATACGATCCTCCAGCATTTTGCCTTCCATTTGTCCGTGTGCCACAGTAGTTCTGGCCTTTGGCACTAATCTGTTGATTAGTCCTTCCAGTTCGCCAATATTCTGAACCCGGTTGTGGATAAAAAAGACCTGTCCACCTCTGTCGAGTTCATACTCAATAGCCTCTTTGATCATCTCTTCGTTCAGGCTTACCAATTCAGTAATAATTGGGTGCCTGTTAGGAGGGGGAGTATTGATTATGCTCAGGTCTCGCGCCCCCATCATAGAGAATTGAAGAGTTCTGGGGATGGGAGTGGCGGTGAGAGTTAAAGTGTCAACGTTGAGCTTCACCTGGCGAAGCTTTTCCTTCATGGCTACACCAAATTTTTGTTCTTCGTCAATGATTAGCAAACCCAGGTCTGTGAAGTTGACATTTTTCCCCAGAAGCTTATGTGTGCCAATCAGAATATCCACTTTCCCTTCTGATACTTCTTTCAATATTCTGGTTTGTTCCTTCTGGCTTTTTAATCGACTGATATATTCAACTTTAACCGGAAAATCTTTAAATCGAGCAGTAAAGGTTTTGTAATGTTGCAATGCAAGGATAGTGGTTGGTACTAGAACTGCCACTTGTTTGCTGTCGGTTGCAGCCTTGAAAGCTGCACGCATGGCAACTTCTGTTTTGCCAAACCCCACATCACCACACACCAGCCTATCCATCGGAATGGGTGATTCCATATCCTTTTTTAATGCTTGTGTGCTCTTTAACTGATCAGGGGTGTCTTCATAGATAAAGGAAGCTTCCAGCTCATGTTGCAGATAGGTGTCTGGTGAGAAAGCAAATCCCTCTTCGGCTTTCCGTTTGGCATACAAGGCAATTAATTCCTTGGCAATATCCTTAATCCGCTTTTTTGTCTTTTGCTTGAGCTTATCCCAGGCTCCAGAACCGAGTTTATATATTTTGGGAGGCTCGCCATCTTTACCTTTGTATTTTGATATCCGATGAAGCGAGTGGATGCTGACATAAAGAGTATCCTTGTCTTTGTATACCAGCTTAATGGCTTCCTGTTTTCGTCCATTTACCTCCACCTTCTCAAGTCCTCCGAACTGTCCGATGCCATGATCCACATGCACTACATAGTCGCCCGGATGCAGGTCAGTGAGATCTTTTATGTTCAGGGCCTCTTTTTTTGAATATGATCTGCGAAGCTTAAAGCGATGATACCTCTCAAAAATCTGATGATCAGTAAAACAGGCAAATCGCAAATCATGATCATAGAAGCCTTCATGTAGAGTCAGAAGTATTTTTTTAAAAGGAAGGGTTTTTTCTTCTTCATCCGGATTCAGGATGGCTTCGAGGCGACCAAGTTGCTTTTCGCTCTCAGAGAGTAGTATATTTTGATACAGATCCTGGTGATTATCTAGCAGTTTTTCCTTTAGTAAATCAAAATTCTTGTTGAAAGGAGGTTGAAGACTGGTATTAAAGAAGAAGGATTTTGCCGAAGGGAAGAAGTGATTCTGACCGAATTCAACTAGTTGGATTCCAGTTAATTTATCATGTATTTCACTTGTGTTGACCAACTTTTTGCGAAAGATTACCGGATCAAGACTGTTTTCATTATCATCTGTTGGAGCTTCTGTTAGTGCTCTTACTTCTGACGTAGCACTGACCTCAATGCCCTGAAGAATCTGATCCATACGGTTCAGACAAAAACCCAGGTCTTTTGCCCAGAATTCTGATCCCTCAGGAAGAAAATCAAAAAGAGTTTGCACATTGGCTTCATCCAATTGCTCACTCAGGTTAGGAACAATAGATATGCTGGCATGTTTTCTGATCGATAGTTGGCTTTCTATCTCGAAACTTCTAATCGACTCAACCTGATCTCCTATAAAACTGATTCGGTAAGGATGTTCTGCCGAAAAGGAAAAGACATCAATAATCCCCCCTCGAACGGAAAATTGTCCTGGCTCATACACAAACTCATTCCTCTCAAATCCGTATTCGTACAGTATCTCAGTAATAAAATCCAGATTTACTTCCTCATCTTTTTTAAGATGCAAAGTATGATTGCTGAGTTCCTTTTTTGAAACAACTCTTTCCAGAATAGCTTCAGGATATGTTATTACCAGCGCTTTTCGGTTCCTGCTAGCCATACGGTTCAGCACCTCAGTACGCAACATCACATTGTCTTTATCCAGCTGCTGCATCCTGAGAGATCTCTTATAACTAGAGGGGAAATAGTAAATGTATTGGTTTTCCAGAAGATTAGTCAGATCGTTGAAGAAATATGCAGCTTCTTCGCGTTCATTCAACAAGATTACCCGGGTGTTTTTCTGATCATCGTCCAGGGAGGCCAATAGCAAGGGGGCTGCAGACCCTAGTAATCCGTTCAGATGCAGGGTTTTAGCTTTTTCTTCACGTAAGAATGTCCGAATACGAGATATATTCGGGTGTGATTGATAAAGCGATATTAGGTCTCGTTTTTCCACGAGTGAGGCCAAAGATAGGAAATTCGGTGATTCGGTGATTCGGTTATTTAGATATTTTGGCTGGTGGGAAAGTGAAGATGATGGAATTTAGTTTATCTTCGCCCCCTAATGAATAACAGAATCCATACCCAGATCAGTATTATTATTAGTGAATCACACCGCTGATCGGGAAGGATATTAGAATATTATAAAGCCTCTCGATTTGTTTCGGGAGGCTTTTTTGATTTTAAAAATATGAATATAAAACTATCAGATTTCCAGGAAGCATACGAAATGCTTAAACCTGTGGTTACCCATACCCCGGTAGATTATTTGCAGAATTTCAGTGAAGCTTTGGACTGCGACATTTATGCCAAGCGTGAAGACTTACAAGTGGTGCGGTCATATAAAATTCGTGGAGCATACTATATGATTGCCTCACTCAAAGAAGAGGAAAGACAACGAGGAGTGATTTGTGCATCTGCTGGTAATCATGCTCAGGGTGTGGCTTTTGCTTGTAATAGGCTGAAGGTCAACGGAAAAATATATATGCCGGTGACCACTCCAAAGCAAAAGATCAACCAGGTGAAAAGACATGGAAATGGCTGGGTTGAGATTATCCTGACCGGAGATACTTTTGATCAGTCAAATGCTGAGGCGATTGCTGATGCTGAAAACACTGGTCGGAGCATGATTCCTCCTTTTAATGATGCAATGATTGTAAAAGGACAGGGAACTGTTGCTCTTGAGATGCTGGAAGATCTGGAAGCTCCACTGGATTATTTATTTATCCCCGTTGGAGGTGGAGGACTGGCATCAGGACTAGGACCAATTTTCTGGAGTAAATCCTCAAAGACAAAGTTAATCGGCGTGGAACCTGCAGGGGCTCCGGCATTAAAAAGATCATTGGAGGCAGGTAAAGTTGTAGAACTGGATGAGATTGACACTTTTACCGATGGTGTAGCAGTGCGAAAGGTTGGTGATCTTACATTCCCGGTTTGTCGCGATTACCTCGAGGATGTAGTTCTTGTTCCTGAAGGTTTGATCTGCCAGACGATATTAAAATTGTACAATGAAAATGCCATTGTAGCTGAGCCTGCAGGGGCACTTGCTCTGTCAGCCGTGGAGCTCATGAAAAATGAACTAAAAGGGAAGCGGGTTGGGGTTATCATCTCTGGTGGAAACAACGATATCACAAGATTTCCTGATTTCCGTGAGCGAGCATTACTATACTCTCGTCTAAAGCATTACTTCATTGTTCGTTTTCCTCAGCGTCCGGGAGCATTAAAACAGTTTGTTGTTGAAATTTTAGGACCTGATGACGATATAGTTCATTTCGAATACTCAAAAAAGACTGCTAGAGAAAATGGCCCGGCTTTAGTTGGTGTAGAGTTAAAGCGTCCAGAAGATTTTGAACCTCTCGTTAAGCGAATGAAACAACAAGGCTTCTTTAGTAAATATGTAAACGAGAAAGCTGAGTTAATGGAGTTTTTGGTCTGATATACTTTAGCGTATCCAATACCCAATGTTAACAAAGAATCCTGGTCTCCAGGTGTTATTTGAAACCATAAGTGTGGCCTCGACTGGACCTATCGGAGAGGCAAATCCATAGGTAAGACCTGTACCAATAATATACTCAGGCTGATTCCAAAGTTGCCCTAGATGGTCAAAAGACTGAGCAATGTTGTTTCTCCACAGTACGTAATGATTGCCTTTGACATTGTACTGAAAGTCTCCTCGTAGTATTATAGCGTGATTTGCAGCTCGCTCCATGTAGTTCATTCCTACAAAAGGAAATATATCCTGATGGTAATATCCTAAGCCACCCACATATGATTTATAGGGATATGGAATGGAATCACCAAAGGCAAATCCAGCACTAATGCCCGGTTGAAAAGTTAGCTTACGTGATATCTTGAGGGCGGTATGATGACGTAAACGGAATACCATTCCGGGAAAATGGCCAATATCAGTGAAATTATTCACCAGCTTGATGTCGATTTCTACCTTCTCTCCCCTTGTTGGATAAGGTACCTGGTTGTAATTGTCTTTTTTAAAGGAAACGTAATAATTCAGCATCCTGGAATTAAATGCTGAGATATCAAAAATGTTTAATGTAGGAGCCACTGAGGCAAATTCGCCTTGAATACCTGTTGATACTGCGATTACATCCCTATAGGTGGTTTTTAAAACAAAATCAAGGTTCACATTGTGGTAAATATAGCTTTGCACCCGGTGCCCATTTGAATAACCATAGGCCTGTAGTCGGTTATATTCTGTTTTGATTCCGTAATTCTGCTTTTTGTGAGTGAGGAAAAAATATGATGCACCCAGGTGGGGATTCTCTCCGAGAGTTAAATCCAGACTAAGCCGGTCACCTTTTTTCCATAGATTACGTAAGCTGGTGTTTAACATCAGGCTGGCATTGAATAAGTTATCGAAATGCAAGCCAACAATGGCATTTTCATTTTTTTTCTCATCAGCCCGTATGATCAGACGGGTTCCGTCAATTGTAGGCTCTAGTTTATAGGAAACCTGGTTAAATAAATTTGTACCGTAGGCTCGTTCAAGACCTTTCGTGATATCTTCAGGTTTCAACCAGGCTGGAAATGGGATGTCAATTTTTGACCACAAAAATTCTTGAGATATTTTCTCTAAACCAGTAAACGACAGCTCTCGGATATACAATGAATCAATTTGTGCAACTACAGGTTTGTCGCAGGCTTCATCACCGTATACTCTTCTCAGATTGTCACCCATGGCTTTTAGGGGCTCCCACATTTCACGTGCTGTGATTTCCCCGTTTTGTACTATCCGATCTACCATTCCAAAAGTGAGAGTAGATGCTCCTTCAGTAGTGGGTCTGATCAGAATATCACATAATTCGCGATTTCTTGCATTAGCCTCTTCGCGAACTAATGCTGAGGCTTGCATAATAATGGCAACCATTGAATTGAGTTCAGATTTTGTGCGCAAGTCTCGCTGAACATCTACTCCAATAATAATATCAGCTCCCATCAGTTTAACATGATCGGCCGGAAAATTATTCAGATAACCTCCGTCAATCATGAGTTTTCCATCTATTTCAATGGCAGTAAAGGCTGTGGGAATTGCCATGCTTGCTCTTAAAGCATCATGCAATACTCCTGAAGATAAAACAACCTCCTCGCCAGTAACAATGTCAGCGCCTATACAAAGAAAAGGAATGTGGAAGTCAGAGAAATCCTTCTTGTCAAAAGCTGACCATGTGATGCCGGCCAGCATATTCATGATATTATGCCCAACAACCAGTCCTGAAGGTAGCTGAATCCCTTTGCGGGTCAACGGAAAGTCAATAAAGTACTTTTCCATGTCCTCTTTGACTTCAAAAGTGCGATCCTCCCTGGCGATCTGATCAGATAATAGTTTTGCCCAATCTGTCCCCTTCAAAAGAACTTCCATTTCATCAGCACTATACCCTAAGGCAAATAACGCTCCAACGATTGAACCCATTGATGTTCCTCCTATATAATCAATAGGAATTCCAGCCTCCTCAATAACCTTGATAACTCCAATATGAGCAAGCCCGGCAGCACCGCCACCACTGAGAACAAGTCCGACCTTAGGACGATCTTGTCCTGTGCTTTGTAATGACAGGAGAGAGATGAATATTAGCAGAATAATCCTGAGTAATTTTTGCATGTTTGGTAGTGTTGCATGACAAAGATAATGACTAATGACGAATGACGAATGGCAAAGAACTTTTTTCTATCTTTAGATGTCCCCCCAAAACAATAATCTGACCTATGAAACAGATAGTGTGGATTGCGTTGGTAATTTTAGTCTTGCATTCATGTGCTAATGATATCAAGCTGTTTCCTGATGATGTGCCTTCAATGTATATGATTTATGGCATACTCGACTCTAATGATTCAGTTCAGCAGATAAAAGTGAGAAAAACATTTGGGGGAAGTGATACTCAGAATAATTTGGCCGGTAATTCAGATTTGTTTCTACCTGCAGAGGATATTAGTGTAGTGGTAGTGACAGGAGCAGGGGATGATTCTGTTATTTATGAGTTTCGTAGTAAAGAATATGATAAGGATGTTGGGTTTTTTGCAAGCGACCATAATCCAGTACATGAGGCTGAGTTCATTCCGATCCAAGATCATTATTATAAGTTGATTCTTGATGATCCGGATTTATCTGAACCAATAACAGCTACTCTCAAAGCAATAGGGCCTCCATTAATAACCTATCCTTTTACTGGTGATGCTTATTATCGCTTTGCAGATATTTATAACCCATTTTACTTTCAGTTTACAGCTACAGGTCAGGTTCATCTACAGCAGTTCTTCATAAATTACCTTGAAATATATGAAGATGGAGATACA
>JAGLDP010000054.1 GCA_023145515.1 Bacteroidales bacterium | reverse complement strand
TTACACAGATTGATTGCGAAATGGCTTTTGTTGATCAAGAAGATATAATTAGTACATTTGAAGGTCTTGCCAAACATTTATTTAAATTGGTAAAAGGATTTGATTACAAAGGTGATTTTATTCAAATGCCATATAGCGAAGCAATGACATTTTATGGATCGGACAAACCAGATTTACGTTTTGATATGAAAATTGTTGACATAACTGAACTTGCAAAGCAAAATGGTTTTGTTGTGTTTAACTCTGCCGAATACATTGGTGGTATTTGTGCCAAATCATGTGGCAATTATTCTCGTAAAGAGCTTGACAAACTAACTAAATTTGTACAACGACCACAAATTGGTGCCAAAGGACTTGTTTACGTAAAATGTAACGAAGACGGTACATTTAAATCATCTGTTGATAAATTCTTTTCGCAAGAAGATTTACAGAAATGGGCTGACATATTTAATGCGAAACCAGGTGATTTGTTACTTGTACTTGCAGGCGATCGTGATAAAACACTAATTCAAACTGGTGAATTAAGATTAGAGATGGGAAGGAAATTGGATCTTATGGATAATGAAACCTTCTCTCCACTCTGGGTTGTAGATTTTCCATTATTAGAATACAATGAAGATGCAAAATGCTATCACGCTATGCATCACCCGTTTACATCACCTAAGATCGAGGATATGGATCTGATGAATACTGATCCAGGGAAAGTTAGGGCAAATGCTTATGATCTGGTAATCAACGGAGTGGAGATAGGGGGAGGCTCTATTAGGATTCATGACGATTCGCTTCAGGGGAAAATGTTTGATTCTCTTGGGTTTACCAAAGAGGAGGCCCAGAATCAATTCGGATTCCTGATGAACGCCTTTAAATATGGTGCACCACCTCATGGTGGAGTAGCTTTTGGCTTAGATCGTTGGGTGGCATTGTTTGCCGGTGAGGATTCAATCAGGGATGTAATTGCTTTTCCGAAAAATAATGCAGGACGAGATGTTATGATTGAAACACCATCTGGTATCAGTCAAGAACAATTAGATGAGCTTGGCTTAAGCTTAAAGGAGTGTTAACTTAATCAACAAGGTCTCCTTTGAGGGTTGCTGATGTGCAATCACGAATCTTTACTTTTACCAAATCGCCTGGCTTAAAATCCTTTTTAGGGAAAACCACAACTTTGTTTTGAGAAGTGCGACCGAACAGTTCTTCTTGTGATTTTTTAGAAGTGCCTTCTGTCAGAACTTCAAATACTTTGCCAATATCTTTTTGATTTTGCTTAATCGATAGTTCCTGCTGAAGAGCAATAATTTCTTGTAATCTTCTTGATTTGATCTCACCTGAGATGTCATCCAGAAGATTTTTTGCAGCATAAGTGCCGGGTCGCTCAGAGTATTTAAACATGAAGGCAGAGTCAAAATTCACCCAACTCATCAGGCTTAAAGTCTCTTTGTGGTTCTCCTCTGTTTCAGAAGGAAATCCACAGAAAATATCTGTTGATAATCCGCAATCAGGAAGAATTCTGCGAATGGCTGAAATCCGATCCATATACCACTCACGAGTGTACTTCCTATTCATGAGCTTAAGTACATTGTCAGATCCTGATTGCATTGGAAGGTGAATATGAAGACAGAGATTATCATATTTTGAGATAATCTCAAGAGTCTCATCCTGCATGTCTTTGGGATGGGATGTGGTAAAGCGGATGCGCATTGCCGGTACTTCAGAAGCAACCAGCTCAAGCAAATGACTAAACCCGGTTATTTGTCCGGTATCCTCATCCTCCCATTTGTATGAATTAACATTCTGACCAAGAAGGCTTAATTCTTTATATCCATTTTTCGCAAGATCCTTGCATTCGATCAGGATATCCTGAGGGTCTCTGCTGCGCTCTCTGCCTCGTGTGTAGGGCACAATACAATAAGTGCAGAAATTGTTGCAACCTCTGGTGATACTCACAAATCCTGAGATCCCATTAGATTCAAGTCGGGTAGGACAAATACCTGCATAGGTTTCATTATCAGATAAGTCGATATCAATACTGCTTTCTTTTTCTCCGAGTTCTCGAACAAGTTCAGGCAAATTGCGGTAAGCATCTGGTCCGGCAACCAGGTTCACCCCATGCTCATCGATTAGGTTCTGCTGTACTCTTTCTGCCATACAGCCGATCACGCCAATCTTTATCTCAGGTTTTTTTCTTCGTACCTGTCTGAAAATTTCTAAGCGCTTATATATTTTGTTTTCAGCATTTTCCCTCACAGAGCAGGTGTTAACCAGAATGAGATCAGCCTCATGCATATCCTTACTCACCTCGTATCCCTCTTTCTGCATAATAGATGCCACCATCTCGCTGTCTGCAACATTCATCTGGCATCCGTATGTTTCTATGTATACTTTACTCACTTCAATTGAATTAATTTTTCAACTACCCATTTTAAAGGGTTCAAAAGTAGTATTTTCCATTTGAAAACTTTGTGAGTCAGTGAGATTATTTCGTACCTTTAGGCGCCCGAAAAACTGGTTTTAATCATCAAAAATTGCGATTATGTCAGGTCATAGTAAATGGTCAACAATCAAGAGAAAAAAAGGAGCAATTGACGCTAAGCGATCAAAGATATTCTCTAAATTAATTAAGGAAATAATGATAGTGGCCAGAGATGGCGGTCCTGATCCTGAAATGAATCCTAAGCTTCGCATGGCAATTGCGAATGCAAAAGGTGTAAATATGCCTAAGGATAATATTAATAGGGCAATTTCAAAGGCAAGCTCAGATGAAGGAAAACTTGAGGAGGTTACTTTTGAAGGATATGGACCGGGAGGGGTGGCCGTTTTTGTTGAATGTTTATCGGATAATAACAATCGTACTGTAGGAAGCGTGAGGGCTATCTTCAATAAACGAGGAGGAAACCTGGGAACAAATGGCTCTTTGAGTTTCTTATTTGATCGCAAGGGCGTTTTTGAGATTCCAAAGGGAGAAATTGATCCTGATGAATTTGAACTCGAAATGATCGATGCGGGCGCAGAGGATATCGAGCTGGATGATGATATATTCACCATAACTTGTGCCCTGGAAGATTTTGGGAATTGCCAGAAGAAACTGGAGGAAATGAGTATTGAGCCTGAAAAAGCTGAGCTTCAAAGAATTCCTACTACAACAAAAGAATTAGATGTAGAAACTGCCCGGTCAGTGATGATCCTTGTAGAGGCTTTTGAAGATGATGATGATGTTCAGGCAGTGTATCATAATATGGAATTGACCGATGAAATTGCTGAAGCATTATTGTAAACACCTCAGGATACTGACCGTTCTGATTGCTCTGATGTTTGGGAGTGCGGCTTTCAGCCAGGAAAGGCAATCTTTCGTTAATCAGGAGTCAGATAGTATGAATTTGATTCTCAAGAGACTGAGCTCAGCTCATCTGCCTGGGAAAGTTAATATTATTCCACACGATGATCGTATTCTTGACCTTCTTTGGAGACATGTGAATTTTAATGATTCTGTCGGAATTTATGGGTGGAAGGTATTAATCTACAACGGTAGAAGTCGTGCAAGTGCTAATGAAGCTGAAGCCCTTTTTCTTAATTCTTTTCCTGAATTAGTGGTGGGAACCAAAGTGGTGTATCCTGAACCACCAGATTTTAAAACCTTGATTGGCGTATTTCGTACAAAAGAGGAGGCCTTTAAGCTGCAGCAATATATTAAAGGCGTTTTTAAAAACTGTTACCTGGTGTATGTCCGATTGGACAAAGGTGAGCTGGATGATTAACCAATAAATTCTTTTTCTGATGAGTGATCCTGTCAAGCACGAATGCGGTATAGCAATGATCCGCCTGAAAAAACCGCTTGAGTACTACCGCGAGAAGTATGGTACCTGGATGTACGGTTTAAATAAGCTGTACCTGCTTATGGAAAAGCAACATAACCGAGGACAGGATGGTGCTGGTGTTGCTAATCTGAAG
>JAGLDP010000053.1 GCA_023145515.1 Bacteroidales bacterium | reverse complement strand
CCTATCAGAAGGGTTTTTGAAGATATTCACAAAGAATATGATTGGATCTTAGACCAGCCTGAAAAGTTTAACGATCCGGAATTTGCTTATGATAATCTACCTTTTTCTGGTGAATTGCTGCTTGGCCATCTGCGCTATGGCACATTCGGACGAAATAATCTGAATACGGTTCACCCTGTAATGAGAGCAAATAACTGGCAATCAAGAAGCCTGGTTCTGGCTGGGAACTTTAACCTGACTAATGTTGACGAACTATATGAAAGTCTGCTGGATATTGGTCAGCATCCGGTTGATTATAACGACACTGTTACAATTCTTGAAAATGTTGGACATTTTCTTGACGACGAAGTTCAGCGACTATATGATCACTTTAAAGATAGAGGGTACCAGAAATCAGAAATATCTCCAATAATTGCAGAAAAACTTGATGTGGCTAAGATTCTCAAAGATTCTTCAAGAAAGTGGGATGGAGGATATGTGATTGGTGGAATGATAGGTCATGGTGATGCTTTTGTTTTGAGAGATCCGGGTGGAATTAGACCTGCATTCTGGTACGAAGATGAGGAGGTTGTTGTAATAACCTCAGAGAGGCCGGTTATCCAAACTGCATTTAATGTGCCAGTTGAAAAGGTTCAGGAAGTATTACCCGGACATGCCATTGTTATTAAAAGAAATGGTAATACTAGTATGATGCCTATTCGCCCCGGAGAACCACGCACATCTTGTTCTTTTGAGCGAATATATTTTTCAAGGGGTTCTGATGAGGATATTTATAAGGAGCGAAAGCAGCTAGGACATTTACTTGTGCCTCAGATTATGGAAGCCATTGACAATGATCTTGAAAACTCTGTTTTTAGCTTTATTCCGAATACAGCAGAGACAGCATTTTATGGATTGGTTGAAGCCTTTGAGAAGCACCTTTCTGAACTGAAAAAGGAAGAACTAAAAAGGAAATGTAACTCATCAGAGATTGATCGGATACTATCGCAACGAATTCGTGTTGAGAAAATCGCTATTAAGGATGTCAAACTGAGAACATTTATTACACAGGATCAGGATAGAGACGATCTTGTAGCACATGTTTATGATATTACTTATGGCACAATTAAGAAAGGTGTTGACAATCTGATCATTATTGATGATTCAATAGTTCGTGGAACAACTTTAAAGAAGAGTATTATCAGGATACTCGATAGGCTGGAACCAAAGAAAATTGTTATTGTATCATCTTCTCCTCAGATCCGATATCCGGATTGTTACGGGATAGATATGGCCAAGTTAGGTGATTTTATTGCTTTCAGAGCAACGATGGCTCTGTTGAAAGATGTTGGTAAAGAAGATGTTATCGATAGGGTTTATAATCGTTGTAAGGCTCAGCAGAGTTTTCCGAAAGAAGAAATTGTTAATTATGTAAAGGAAATTTATGAGTCCTTTACTGATCAGGAAATATCAGATAAAATTGCTGAACTGCTTAAAAGCTCTGAGGTTAATGCTGAAGTCAAGGTAATCTATCAAACAGTAGATAATCTCCATAATGCTTGTCCGAATGATTTAGGTGACTGGTACTTTACCGGAAATTACCCCACCCCAGGAGGCAACAAAGTGGTGAATAATTCTTTCTTGAATTATATTGAAGGAAGAAACGAACGAGGGTATTAGATTCTACTTCTTGTTCTCTGTTTCTTCTTCTTTCTTTTTCCTTGCCTGAATAATTCCTTCTTTGAACCATTTTGGGAATTTGACTCTGATGTGCCGTAATTGTAATGGCCTTATTCTGAGGTTGTCACGGATATAGGACACCATGTGTCGACTGATTTTCTTTTCGTAGATATCCTTTATTGTTATCAGAATTCCGGTTTCCTCAACATCCCCAAATTCATCATTCATCGATGTTCCAAAAGATTTCATTGTGGAACTGAGACTCATATATGAATTAATTAGTGGAGGAACTCTCAATCCAAGAGATCGAATTTCTTTCGACAGGATTTTGTAATCCTCGTCGTAGTTTTTTCCGATAAAAACAGGCTTTATATAATTTAGATCAGCGAGAGTAACCAGTGGATTTATCGGTGTAACAAGTTTTTCAGGATCAGGAAAATGCTTTTGCAGGAAATACAGGATCATGTCTCGACCACGGCGATTGTAATCTGTGTACATGGTAACTTTGCCGAAAAAATATCTTGCATGCTCATAAGAAAGGCATAGTGCTCCTAGTCCATCCCATAGATTGTCGAGCGCAAACATCCCTTTTCTAAGAAGACGGGTCGACTGATAAATGGATTGAACAAAAGATCGACCCAATTCAATTGTATAAGGCATGTATTCCTCTTTAAACTTATCAGAGAGCTTAAAAAGATGACTTGTGGCCAAATACTTATCAATTTCAGATGATTTACAATCAGCTTCATTGCATACAAAATATCTGTAACCTCCCAGGATTTCCTGTTCCTTGGGGTCCCATACTATTAACTGGTGGTAGGGTTTATCGGCTGTATCATACTGATCAATATCAACCTCCATTCCGGTTCCTCCACCTGCTTCACGAAAGGTTATTTCACGCGCTCTTCCAACCTCAAGCATAAGATTAGGAGCTTCATTAGCAGTGAAAGTATAGATTTGGTTTCCTGAATAATTCGTTTCACGCATGAATCGTTCAGGAGTAAGCTCTTTGAGTAGCAGTTTCCGGTCAACCGGCTTTATTGGATCTTTCATTTGCATTAGACCTAAGTCATCAGGAATTATAAAACTAAGCTTTTTTACCGAATTCGTACACCCTTGCTTTGACTATTTGTGCCCATTCAAGCGCAGTTTTTTCTTTTGTGAAGGTCTGCCATGGTATTGGCTTACCAATAGTCATTGTTATCTTCTGGTGCCTGTGCTTAAACATTTCATTAGGAAGGTATAGCATCTCGATGTTGTATTTGATACCCAGGAGTTTACGCAGGTTAGCCAGCATGTAGAAGAAGTTGGATACCCGCCCACTGAAGTGCACCGGCAAAACATCTCTTTTATGCATAACTGCCTTCTTTATAAAGGTGCGCTTCCATTCCATATCCTCGATAATGCCTTTTCTTCGTCTGCTTACCAAGCCAGCCGGAAAAAAAATCACAGCATGATTTCCATCGAATGTATCATGCATATCTTTAACATATGAACGACTATTGCCCCCGTGCTTGTTGAGTCCTAGAAAAAGAGGCTGCATCGGTCGTACATTCATCAGAAGATCATTCGAAGTGATTTTTACACCAGGATCAAGTTTGTCGTGAATAGTAGTGGTTAGAAGTGATCCATCCAATCCACCCAGAGGGTGATTCCCAACTATTATTATTCGAGAAGAATCAGGAATGTTTTCCTCGCCACAAATTGTCAGATCAATATCCATGTATTCTACGGCCTTTTTTGCAAAAGGTATTCCGACGAGGCCCTCATTTTTTATCAAAAAATTATTGATCTCATCCTGATGAACAATCCTCTTCAGGTACCGGATTAAAAAGCCTGGAATTCGTTTTAAAAGCTTCTCGTCTTTTGATGCAAAAACCTTCTCAATGTCAATTAGCTGAAGGTCTTCTGCCTTGTTGAACTCTTCCATTATTTCTTCTAGATGCTGGTGCAGGACAAAGATACAATTTTTCTTTCGGGAGCTCTTTGTCAAAAAGTTATTAACAGTTATGGATATTTGGTGGTAGAAATTGGGGGATTGTGTCAATAAGTGTTTATTTTTACACCTGATTGAAGTCGAAATATGTCTAAATTCAAAGGAGATCATTATTGCAAAGTAGATGCGAAAGGGCGAATCCTCTTTCCGGCTAAGCTGAAAAAGCTGATGCCACAGGAAGCTGGAGATGTCTTCGTTGGCAAAATGAACACCTTTGAAAAGAGCCTGATCCTATATCCCGAGAACGTTTGGAACAAATTGGTGGCAAGAACTCTAAGGAAGCTTAATCCTTATAATGCTCGTCATGATGAGTTCAGACGAGATTTTTTCAGAGATGTTCTGGAATTGGAATTTGATGGATCAGGCAGAATACTCTTGCCAAGAAGATTCTTGGATGATTTAGGAGTAGAACCCGGAAAAAAACAGGAGGTTGTTTTAGCTGGTCAAGGACACTTGATTGAGCTAATGGCCAAACCAAAATATCAGGGTTCTCAATTGAGAGATGATGAAAGACGTTCTCTGGCCGAAGAGGTGATGGGGGACTTCCAATGGGATGATGAAGATTAATGGGATCAACAGATTATCATATACCTGTCTTGCTCAGAGAAAGCATTGCGGGACTATCTGTGGACCCAAAGGGTGTTTACCTTGACCTTACCTATGGAGGAGGAGGACATTCACATGAAATCCTAAGGCTTCTGGATGATGGACGTCTGGTTGCTTTCGATCAAGACTCTGATGTGAAACAATACCTCTCTGATGATCACCAATTTGATTTTATAGAGCATAACTACCGTCACTATGGTAGATTTCTGGATTATCTGGGTATTGACCAGGTAGATGGAATCCTGGCAGATCTTGGAGTTTCATCTCATCATCTGGATGCACCCGAGCGAGGGTTTAGCTTTCGGTTTGATGCACCACTGGATATGAGAATGAATCAAAAATCACCCATTAGTGCCCATGAGATTGTAAATGCATACAGCCATGAAGAATTGACTAGAGTAATAAAGGATTATGGCGAAATAAACAGACCAGCAGCCTGGTCGGCAAAAATCATTAAGGCTCGTGAGACAAAGCAGATTATGACAACAACTGATCTGGTGAATAGCCTGAAGCCTCTATTGAAGCGTGGACGAGAGAATAAAGATTTAGCTCGCATTTTTCAGGCCTTGAGAATAGAGGTTAATAAAGAACTTGACGGACTTGCAGAAATGCTTGAACAGTCACTTAGATACCTGAAGCCAGGAGGTCGATTGGTGGTGATCAGCTATCATTCTCTGGAAGACCGCTTGGTCAAGAATTTTATGCGTTCAGGTCGTCTGGATGGAGTAGTAGAAAAGGATTTTTACGGAAATACACTGAGCCCGTTTAAACTGATTAACCGAAAAGTAATACTCTCAACACCAGAAGAATTAGAGAGGAACTCAAGGGCACGCAGCGCCAAATTGAGAATAGCCGAAAAAATCGGATAAATGAATTGGAAAAAGAAAGAGCAAAAGGAATTTATTAGTCCCCGCCAGGAAATTCGGGAATCCCGAAAGATTACTGCGAAGGATCTGTTGGGGGGCGGACTATTGTCGCGAGAGATCGTTGTGCAACAAATTCCCTATGCACTTTTTCTATTTGCTATTCTCTTGTTCTATATCGGAAATCAATATAGAGGCGATGGGGTTATGAAAGAGATAATAAAAGTGGAGGAGCATCTGAAAGAACTGCGCACAGAATCTGTTTCAACGGCTTTTGAACTGATGGAAAAAAGCAAACAAACTCGTGTTATCGAACTAATCAAGGCAAAGGGACTCAACCTGCAAGAAGCAATTGACCCGCCTGTAACTATTGAAGTGAAGTAAGGAAATTGGAAACTAAGAAATCCATATTATTTAGAATTGGCACCATTTACGCGATTGCTCTGATTGGTGTTTTGCTAATCTTGGGTAAGGTTCTGTATCTGCAATTGATTGAAGGAGATAAATGGCGTGCTGCAGCAGAGCAAGTTTCACAACAAAAAAGAGTGATACCTGCCAACCGCGGAGATATTCTTGCCGATGATCTGAGGCCTTTGGCTAGTTCTGTTCCAAGTTTTATACTAGCTATGGATCCAAATAGTACTGGTATGGCTGATTCATCGTATCATACTGAACTTCCACAGCTTTCACGTGAACTTAGCAGCTTATTCAAAGACAAATCGGCTTCTCAATACCAACAAAGAATTAGTAGGGCCAGAAAAAAAGGCTCCAGATATCTGGTGCTCCACTCAAAGGTGACTTATAAAGAAGTTCAGGCCTTAAAGCAGTTTCCACTTTTCAACTTAGGGAAATATAAAGGCGGATTGATCCTGGAGCAAACCAATAAGCGCGAAAGACCATATAATCTACTGGCAAGAAGAACGATAGGATACATCAGCCAGTCAGAAGAAGGATCCACTGTTGGCATTGAAGGTGCCTTTGACTCATATTTGAGAGGAAGAGATGGCCTGAGACATGAACATCGCTTAGGAGGACAAAATTGGATTCCAGTCAGCATGGAAAATGAAATTGACCCTCAGGATGGTTTAGATGTGGTGAGCTGTATTAATATTAATTATCAAGACGTTGCAGAGCAGGCTCTCTATGATTTATTGAGAATTCATAATGCTGATCATGGCTGTGCTGTTCTGATGGAAGTGAAAACCGGAGAGATAAGAGCAATGGCCAATCTCGGACAGGCAGGGGATGGAGACTATTATGAGCTGAAGAATTATGCTATATGGGAAAGAACAGAACCTGGCTCAACCTTTAAGCTACCAGCGCTAATGGCTGCTCTTGAGGATGGATACATTGATCTGAATGATACCATAAACACTTTTAGGGGAGAATTTATATTTGCTGATCAGAAGGTTACAGATTCGCATATTGGTGGCTATGGAATGCTCACCATTGCTGAAGTATTTGAAAAGTCATCCAATATCGGAATGGCAAGGCTAATTGATCGGTATTATCAGAATGATCCGGGTCGGTTTATTGATAGATTATATTCAATGGGATTGAAAAACCCAACAGGAGTCGAAATCGCTGGTGAACAAAAGCCTCTGATTAAAAGTGCTGATAGTCCGAATTGGTCAAAAGTGACTCTTCCTTTTATGGCTCACGGCTATGAACTATTGATGACCCCATTGCAGATACTGGCATTTTATAATGCTGTTGCAAATGATGGAAAATATGTCAGGCCCAAGCTAATCAGAGGCTTGAGGAATCATAGCCAAATGGTGAAAGAGTATAAAACTGATGTGATCAGGAATTCTATTTGTTCAAGTGAAACAATTGAAAAAGTAAAGTCTTTGATGGAAGGAGTTGTAGAGCGGGGAACAGCAAAGAATCTCAAAACTGATAAATACAAAATTGCAGGCAAAACTGGTACAGCAGTTATTGCTCATGGTGATCAAGGATACATTTCCGGTATTGGAAAGAAGGAGTATCGGGCTTCATTTGTCGGTTATTTTCCTGCTGACAGGCCTAAATACAGCTGCATAGTGGTAATTACTCGTCCTAATATGGGAGTGTACTATGGGAATAAAGTGGCTGGTGCCGTATTTCGTGAAATTGCTGATAAGGTTGTGGCTACCGATATTGAGCTCTCCCGAGAAACGAATCTACTGGCCAGAGAAGCTCATATTGAATCTCCGCTTCCGAATATCGGTCCGGGGAGCTATTCTTCCATCAAAACAATTGCCAAACAACTTGATATTTCTACTACAGAGTCTGGACGAATAGGAGACTTTGCTACAACTAATCATATAGGTAATAAGCTTGTAATTAAAGACATGCTTATTAAAGAAGGCTTTGTTCCTGATGTGAGAGGAATGGGATTAAAGGATGCACTACCTCTTCTTGAGAATTCAGGATATAAAGTAATAACCAGTGGATATGGGAAGATAAACAAACAATCAGTAGAACCGGGCTCCGAATTACCCAAGGGCTCAGTTATTTATTTAAATCTGAATATTTCATGAAGAATCTGAAGGACCTGACATATAATCTAGAATCCTGCAGAATTCATGGGAATACCGATCTGATGATTACTGATCTGTTTCTTGACTCCAGACAAGTAAGTAAAGGTGGGTTATTTGCAGCGATGACTGGTGTTCTGACTGATGGCCATCAATTTATTCAGAAGGCTGTTAGTAAGGGTGCTTCTGCTATTCTTTGCGAAAAGCTTCCTGAAGAACTCAGTCCTGAAATTGTATATATAGTAGCTGATAATGTGCGAGTTGCATTAGGCCTGATAGCTGCGAGATTTTTCAACAACCCTTCCAATAGCTTGCAACTAGTTGGAGTTACCGGAACAAATGGTAAAACAAGCATTGTAACATGGCTGTACAATTTGGTTCGAAAATTAGGATACCCTGCAGGACTTTTATCCACCATCAGGATTATTATTGAAGGAAAAGAATATCCTGCAAGCCATACTACTCCCGATGTGATTACACTAAACAGGTATTTGTCAAAAATGGTTGATGCTGGCTGCCAGTTTGCTTTTATGGAAGTGAGCTCCCATGCCCTTGATCAGGAACGGGTTTCAGGATTGCATTTCG
The DNA here is from genome assembly GCA_023145515.1 of Bacteroidales bacterium. Classification (GTDB taxonomy): domain Bacteria; phylum Bacteroidota; class Bacteroidia; order Bacteroidales; family UBA12481; genus JABHCC01. The sequence continues at coordinate 9,122 of JAGLDP010000053.1, read as the reverse complement.
AAGGTGTTGTTTTTACTAATCTAACACGTGATCACCTTGATTATCATCCTGATTTTGCTGCTTATCTGAAAGCTAAAAAACGACTATTTGATAAGCTCGATTCTAGTGGTTTTGCTCTGATAAATGAGGATGATAAAAATGGCAGGGTAATGATTCAGAACTGCTCAGGTAAGTCGTTCTCATTCTCAGGTAGTAAACCTGCTGATTTTCAGGTTAAGATTATAGAACAACACCCCGGTGGCATGTCAATGTTGATTAACAATCAGGAACTATGGGCCCCAGTGATGGGTAAATATAATGCAATGAATCTGATTGCAGTTTATGGAACAAGTATTCTGTTAGGATTGGATGATGAAGAGATATTAAGAGCAATAAGTGCTCTTGATCAGGTGGAAGGCAGGATGGAGACCATTGACCTGGGACGCAAAATAACTGGTATTGTTGATTATGCTCATACCCCTGATGCTCTCGCTAATGTGCTGACTGCTTTAGGCGATGTGAGAACAGCAGGATCAAGAATTATTACTGTTGTTGGAGCTGGTGGAGATCGTGATGCAGGTAAAAGACCTAAAATGACAAAAGCAGCCTTGGCCGCTAGTGATCAGGTGATCCTGACATCCGATAATCCAAGAACTGAAGACCCTGAAAAAATATTGGATGATATGGAAGTGGGAGCTGATCCCTCCGATAGTCGACGTGTTCTGAGGATATCTGATCGACGAGCAGCAATAAAAACTGCAGTTACTCTGGCTCAAGCAGGCGATATCGTTTTGGTTGCAGGGAAGGGGCACGAAACTTATCAGGAGGTTATGGGGGCACGATCCCCTTTTGATGATTATGAAGAACTCAAACAATTAGCTCATAAAGAATAGATTATGCTGTACTACCTGTTTACATGGTTAGAGAAACTTGATGTTCCGGGAGCAAGCTTGTACCATTACATCTCTTTCAGAGCTGCCATATCTGTGATTACTGCATTGGTGTTGTCAACTCTTATTGGAAAACATGTTATCAATTATCTGCAAAAGAAACAGGTGGGAGAAGTGGTTAGGGATTTAGGCCTGCACGGACAAATGGAGAAAAAAGGTACTCCAACAATGGGCGGACTTATCATTCTTGCTTCAATTCTGGTTCCAACAATACTCTTTGCCAGACTTGATAATATTTATGTAATTATTCTATTGATTACTACGGTTTGGCTTGGACTAATAGGTTTCATCGATGATTATATCAAGGTCTTTAAGCATAATAAACAGGGTTTGGCCGGGAAATTTAAAATTGCCGGACAGGTAATGTTGGGCATTTTAGTGGGACTGGTTATGTATTTCCATCCGGATATTGTGATTGGAGAAAAAGTGGCTACTGCTGATGGACCAGCCGTTATTACGCAGATGGACAGTACTGCTTTCGGTGAGGATGCTGTTTTCCATTATGTTGAAGAAAAAACATCCAGAACAAGTGTCCCTTTTGTCAAGAACAACGAATTCAACTATGAAGTATTAATAGAATGGATGGGGCCGGGGGCAAACAGATGGACCTGGCTCATTTTTACTTTGCTGGTGATTTTGGTCATTACGGCAGTCAGTAATGGAGCAAATATGACAGATGGATTAGATGGTCTGGCTACCGGAAGTTCAGCAATTATGGGAGTTACCTTAGGAGTGCTCGCCTATGTTTCAGGGCACTTTAATATAGCTGAGTATCTGAATATTATGTACATCCCGAACACTGGGGAATTATCCGTGTTTATTGCTGCTTTTATTGGAGCTACTGTAGGATTCCTATGGTTTAATTCATATCCAGCTCAAGTATTTATGGGAGATACAGGAAGTTTAGCTCTGGGTGGGATTCTGGCGGTTTTTGCCATAATGATCAGGAAGGAACTTATGATCCCGATACTATGTGGAATTTTCCTGATGGAGAATTTGTCGGTGATGATACAAGTTAGTTGGTTCAAATACACACGGAAGAAAACAGGAACAGGTAGACGGGTTTTCCTTATGGCTCCCCTGCATCATCATTATCAGAAAAAAGGATATCCAGAGCCAAAAATAGTAACCAGATTCTGGATTATCGGAATTATTCTGGCTGTAATCACAATTGCCACTCTTAAAATCAGATAGACTTGAATAAGAAACTCAGCATATTAGGAGCAGGAGAAAGCGGAGCAGGAGCTGCATTGCTGGGGAAGAAACACGGATATACTGTCTTTGTTTCTGACTATGGAATGATTAAGAAAGAGTATAAAAAAATCCTTGATGAGATTGAGATTGAATGGGAAGAAGGAAAACATGATCACGAGCGGATTCTTGAATCAGATCTGGTTGTGAAAAGTCCGGGGATCCCTGATACTGCTCCTTTGGTTTCAGAACTGAATAAGGCTGGAATTCCTGTGATATCTGAAATTGAGTTCGGCGGGTTATATACTCAGGCAACAAAAATTTGCATCACAGGAAGTAACGGAAAAACTACCACCTCAATGCTGATTTACCATATTCTTAAGAAAGCCGGATTAAGAGTGGCCCTGGCAGGTAACGTGGGAGATAGTTTTGCGCGTCAGGTAGCTGAAGAGGATTATGAATACTATGTAATTGAACTTAGCAGTTTCCAGCTTGATGGCATGTTCCGCTTCAAGGCAGATCTTGCCCTCTTATTGAATATTACACCAGACCACCTGGATAGGTATGAATATAAATTTCAGAATTATGTGGATTCAAAATTCCGCATTCTTCAGAATATGACAGAGACTGATCATTTCATCTATTATGCTGATGATGAGGTGATTATTGCTGAATTAAATAAGCGGGATTTGATTCCGCAATCATATCCTTATGGATATACAGGCCCTTATACTAAAGGAGCCTGGATAAACGAAGATAGACTAAACCTGAATATACACCCAAAAGATTTAAATATGTCCATATTCGATCTTTCCCTACAGGGGAAACACAACGCCCAAAATTCAATGGCGGCCGGGATTGCAGCACGTGTGCTGGATATCCGAAAAGAGACAATTCGCGAAAGCTTATTGGATTTTAAGGGCGTTGAGCATAGACTTGAACCTGTTATTAAGGTTCATGGAATTGAATTTATCAATGATTCAAAAGCTACCAACGTGAATTCTACCTGGTATGCCCTGGAAACAATGAAGGATGAAGTAGTCTGGATTGCTGGTGGTATTGACAAAGGAAATGACTACACAACTCTTTTGCCTCTGGTGAAGGACAAAGTTAAAGCAATTGTTTGTCTGGGTAAGGACAATACTAAGCTACATGATGCTTTTGATGATGCAGTGGATACTGTTGTGGATGCTGATAATATTGACGATGCAGTTCGCGCTGCATACTATCTCTCGACAAAGGGATATCAGGTTTTATTGTCGCCAGCCTGTGCCAGTTTTGATCTGTTTGATAATTATGAAGACCGTGGCAGACAATTTAAGGGAGCAGTAAGAAACCTATAAACTGGAAGCTAGAGTAAATGAAGAATATTTTAAAATCATTTGGTGGAGACCGGGTCATTTGGATGCTAATAGTGATCCTGACCATATATTCCGGATTGGCGGTTGCTAGCTCGGTGGTGAAATTATCCTATCTCCATGGAAATGTAGCTATGCATTTTATGCGGCATTCTTCGTTTTTACTGGTCGGATGGTTTGTTATTTTTGTTGTTCACCTGATTCCATTCAAATGGTATGCTGTGTTTGCTCAATTATTGATAATGATTGCAGCTGTATTATTGGTGGTAACTCTACTGGTTGGTGTTCAGATTAATCAGGCAGCCAGATGGCTTACAGTGCCAGGAACAGATGTCTCATTTCAGACATCAGACTTTGCGAAACTGGCGCTAATAATTTTTGTTGCCAGATATCTAAGCAGAAATCAGGCTGAAATAAAAACCTTCAAAAAGGGGTTTTTACCAGTGCTAGTTTGGATAATGTTGATTTGCGGACTGATATTACCAGAGAATTTATCTACTGCCGGAATACTGTTTTTAACAAGTGTTGTTCTTCTCTATATCGGAAGGGTGAAGGTGCTATATCTCCTAGGCTTGCTAGCTGTTGGAATTACTTTTGTTCTTATATTTTTTGTCATTGCACAAAACTCTTCATCTAAAAATAGATCCGGCACCTGGCAAAATAGAGTGATAACATACGTGAATCCCGGTGATGGAGATACTTTCCAAGCTGATAAAGCAAAAATTGCAATCGCAAATGGAGGCATCTTTGGGAAATTTGCCGGACATAGCATTCAGCGACATTCATTACCTCAGGCTTATTCTGACTTTATTTTTGCTATCATAATCGAAGAATATGGATTTTTATTCGGAGCCTTACCTCTAGCTTTTATTTATCTGATATTTCTATACCGTGCAGGAATTATTGTGCGAAAATGTGATAGAACATTTCCGGCTTTTCTGGCTATCGGCTTAACTCTTGGAATAGTTATACAGGCGTTTATTAATATGAGTGTTGCAATCGGACTGTTTCCTGTGACAGGTCAGCCCTTGCCATGGATTAGCAGAGGAGGAACTTCTATTTTATTTACCAGCATTGCCTTTGGTATTATCCTGGGCATTAGTCGTAGCGTTGAAAACAAACAGAATGAAGAAACTAGCTAATAATCAAGTTATCTTATCTGGTGGTGGTACTGGGGGACATATCTTTCCGGCCATAGCTATTGCTCAGGAGTTGAGTGAGTTAAGATCTGACTTGGAGTTTCTTTTTGTAGGTGCTAAGGGTAAAATGGAGATGGATAAAGTGCCGAAAGCTGGTTATCCCATTATTGGATTACCAGTATCAGCATTCCATAGAAGAATTACATGGAAAAACCTGTTGTTCCCTTTTAAATTAGTGGCAAGTATGATCAAGGCCGACAAGATTATACGCAGATATCGACCTATTCTGGTTATTGGTACCGGTGGGTTTGCCAGTGGTCCACTGTTAAAAGCAGCTACCCGCCGTGGTATTCCTACGCTGGTTCAGGAACAGAATGCTTTTCCGGGTGTTACTAACCGCCTACTTGCACGTAAGGCACAAAAAATATGCGTGGCGCATTCTGGAATGGATGAATGGTTTGAATCTGAGAAAATTGTCATGTCTGGTAATCCTGTTCGTAAGGATCTAACTGGTATGGAACATAAAAAATCAGAGGCTCTGAGTTTTTTTGAACTAAACAATACTGCACCGATAGCTCTTCTTTTTGGGGGAAGTTTGGGTGCTCTTACCCTGAATGAGACTATTGCAGCAAACATTGATCGGATAAAGGAAATGGGCATTCAACTGATCTGGCAAACAGGAAAAGGGTATTATGAAAAAGCCGTGAAGCTTGTTCAAGAGAAGGATGCTAGAGATATTTATGTTTTCTCCTTTCTGGAACGTATGGATCTGGCTTATGCTGCTGCCGATGTGGTTATGTGTCGCGCCGGAGCTATTACTCTTTCAGAGCTATGCCTGGCAGCTAAGCCTGGCATCCTGGTTCCTTATCCGGCAGCAGCAGGTAATCATCAAATGAAAAATGCTCTGTCGTTTCGTGATAAGAATGCAGCTTGGGTCCTTGACAATGGTGAGGCTAAAGAGAAGCTGATTGACTTGCTAAAAGAGCTGATTGACAATCAGGAAGAACAAATTATTATGAAAAAAAATCTTGTCAGAATGGCAAAGCCAGAGGCAGGTAAACATATAGCTGAAGTGGCTATTGAAATAATTGAAAAAAGAATAATCGATAAGAATTAACAAAATGAAACTGGAAAGCATTGCTCGGGTGTATTTTGTTGGAATAGGAGGAATTGGGATGAGTGCTCTGGCGCGATTCTTTGTTCATGCTGGCAAAAGTGTGGCAGGATACGACCGTACCCCCACCAGTCTGACCGCCGAGCTGGAGCAGGAGGGCATGCTTATTCATTATGATGATAATCTTAAATTGATTCCTGTAGATTATCTGGATGCTGATCTGAAAAGATCAACCCTGGTGATTTTTACGCCGGCTGTACCTGTTATGCATGCTGAATTAAGTTATTTCAGAGCTGCTGGATACTCCCTGATGAAGAGAGCTCAGGTTCTGGGACTGATAACCCGTGAGTATATTAGTATTGCCGTGGCCGGATCACACGGAAAGAGTACGCTGTCAGCAATGATTGCAACAATTTTCCAGGAAACTCCTATTGGTTGCTCGGCATTTTTGGGTGCAATAAGTAAAAATTTTAATAGCAATCTGGTATTGTCAGCTGCAAGTGATTGGGCCGTATTAGAGGCAGATGAATTTGATCGCTCATTTTTACAGCTGGAACCATCAATGGCTCTGGTAACCAGCATGGATCCTGATCATCTTGATATTTATGGAGAGGGCGACCAATTGAAGAAAAGCTTTATCGAATTCCTTGGTAAAGTCAAACATCATTCAACAGTTTTACTCAAATTTGGATTGGATCTGGATCCTCCTGAAGAAAATAGTCTTTCACTTAAGTATTATGGATTTGATAATCAGGCAGATTACTATCCAGAAAATATCCGGGCAGATGGGTTTGGATATATTTTTGACTTAATCACACCTGATGGGATTATTTCAGGGATGCAGACAACGATCGCCGGTTGGATAAATGTTGAGAATGCCGTTGGAGCAGCTGCAATTTGCCTGGAGGCAGGCTTGTCACCTGATCAGGTGACAAAGGGAGTCAGAAAGTTTGAAGGTGTGAAGCGCAGGTTTGATATCAGACATAATAGAAATGGAAAGATTTATATGGATGATTATGCTCATCATCCTAAAGAGATACATGCACTGTTGAAATCTGTCAGGAAATTGTTTCCTGAACAAAAAATACTCGGGGTTTTTCAACCACATCTTTTTAGTCGAACAAAAGATTTTGCCAAAGAGTTTGGTGAGGAACTGAGTGCTCTGGATGAGCTTATTCTAATGGATATTTACCCAGCAAGAGAAGAACCAATGCCTGGTGTTTCGTCACTACTGATTAAAGAAGCTTCAGATTTAGATAAGGTGAGGATTTTGAAAAAAGATACAATTGTTAATGCTATACGTGAAAGCTCATGGGATGTGCTATTGACAATTGGCGCGGGAGATATTGATCGTTTGGTTTTGCCAATAGAAAAGATGCTGAATGAAGGATATGCAGAATGAGATGGATTCGTAAAATATCAAATTGGTTAGTCGGACTAGGAATACTTCTATACCTGGTTTTTGCTCTCAGTTTTACTGAAAGCAAAATGGATGGGCATATAGTTTCTGGCATCTCAGTAGAGATTAAGAATATGGATGTGGTAGATTTTGTTGGTGAGGAAGAAGTTATCCAAACATTGAAAGATTACAGAATCAGAATTACTAATGAGCCAATTGATAGCATTAATAAGGCATATGTGAAAGAAAGAGTTATAGATATTCCTCAGGTTCGGAATGCTGAGGTGTTTTTTACTCCGGATGGACTATTCCATATAAAGGTTTGGCAGAGAATTCCGGCTATGCGCATTATTAGTAACGCACTGAGCTTCTATGTTGATCAAGAGGGTGAAGTTTTGCCAATGTCTTCAAGGTTTTCAGCACGGGTGCCGGTTTTTACTGGGAATATTAACATAAGAATGATACATGAAGGTTTATTTGAATTGGCTTCTTATTTGAATTCAAATCCTTTTTGGAGTGCTCAGGTTGAACAAGTGCAGGTTTGGGATGCCCGAAATATTGAATTGGTGCCGAGAATGGGAAGTCATAAAATCTTCATTGGAGGTACAGAAAACTTAGAGTGGAAATTCAGAAAACTCAGGGCAATATATGAAACAGCATTGCCCGTGGTTGGCTGGAACTGCTATGAAAGTATTGACCTGCGATATAGTGATCAGGTTGTTTGTAAAAGAAAAAGTGAGTTGTAAAATTATAACATAAAGTAACTATGAGTCGTAAAGAGCAGATTATATCCGCCATTGATATCGGCACAACAAAAATTGTTGCCATTATCTGCAGAAAAAATGACCAGGGTAAATATGATGTTCTGGGAATCGGACAAGCTCCTTCGAGTGGTGTGAAAAGGGGTGTCGTAATTAATATTGAAGATACGGTAACAGCTATTACTGCTGCCAAAAATGCAGCTGAAGAAAAAGCCGGAGTTAAAATGCTGGAAGTGTATGTGGGTATTGCAGGTCAGCATATCAAAAGCATGAAGAATCGTAATCGCAAATATATTGAAGGTGAGGAGATTACGGATGCTGATGTAAATTATCTGACTGAGCAAATGAAAAAAACTCCTGTTGATCCGGGAGAAGAAATCCTGCATGTTATTCCGCAAAGCTACATCGTTGATAAAGAAGAAGATGTTTCTCGTCCTGTTGGTATATCAGGACAAGTTTTGGAGGCTAACTTTCATTTAGTAATAGGCAAGGTTGCATCTGCAAAGAATATTCTGAAATGTATTGACAGAACAGAAATGAAGGTTAAGAAGCTTATACTTGAGCCTCTTGCATCCTCTGCTGCTGTTCTTACGGCCGATGAGCTGGAAGCTGGCGTGGCTCTGATAGATATTGGTGGAGGAACAACGGATGTGGCTGTGTTCCATAATAATGTAGTTGGACATACAGCTGTGATTCCTTTTGGCGGTAATGTTATTACTAATGATATTAAGGAAGGTTGCTCAATATTACTCAGACATGCAGAAGCTTTGAAGACTCAGTTTGGGTCAGCAATGGGGGATACTGCACCGGATGAAAAGGTAGTGGCCATTCCTGGAATCAGCGGAAGAGAGGCACGAGAGATTTCTTTTAAAAACCTGGCATATATTATTCAGGCTCGCATGGAGGAAATACTTGATGCTGTCATTTTTGAAATTGAAAACTCCGGATATCAGGATAAGCTTAGTGCCGGACTTGTAATAACTGGGGGAGGATCACTCTTGCGTGATTTGCCACAATTAGTGAAGTTCAAAACAGGATATGATGTCAGACTCGGATATCCTAATAAGCTCCTGATACCAGAGATTGATGAGCAGATAAACCAACCTATGTATGCTACAAGTATTGGTTTGGCTATTAAAGGCGTGGAGACAGGGTTTACTAATTCTTCAGGCTATTCTAAATCAGGAGGAATAAGCTTTCCAACTGGGATAGGAGTTAAAGTTAAGAAGCA
>JAGLDP010000052.1 GCA_023145515.1 Bacteroidales bacterium | reverse complement strand
TACCAGGTGTGCATTGTCCGCATGACTCCTCAGTAAAGAACTCAAGATAATCATGGAGTACATTGTACATTGAGCGAGTACTATTGAAAAGCATCATAGAACCCCCGGTAGGAATTCCTTCATAGCCAATAATTGTATCTGAAAATAGTTTACGTGGCACACAACCACCAGAAGCTCCTCCAACTTGAACCGCCTTAGTATCTCCATCTCCAAAATCAGCAACAAACTGGTCAACCGTCATCCCTAATTCAAGTTCGTATATTCCAGCATTAGGTGTATCGCCTGATATTGAAAAAACCTTAGAGCCACGGGAGTCACTTGTTCCCATTTCCCTGAATTTTTTAACCCCAATTCTGTTAATCATACAGGTATAAACCAGTGTTTCTACGTTATTAATAACAGTTGGCTTACCCAAATAGCCTGCGGTTGTAGGGTAAGGTGGCTTATTTCTTGGTTCACCACGCTTACCTTCCATCGATTCAAACAAGGCATTCTCTTCTCCACAAATATAGGCTCCACTTCCAGAAACAATAGAAATAGTAAAATCTAGTCCGATTTTCTTCAAAGCCTTATTATAAGAATCAAGTTTATCATTCAGCTTTTTCAAAAGAAAATTATACTCACCTCTTAGATAGATGAATCCTTCACGAGCCCCGATAGTATACCCGCATATTGCCATTCCAGAAAAAACTTTCTCTGGAACCTGATCAAGAATTTCACGATCCTTAAAAGTCCCCGGCTCTCCCTCATCAGCGTTACAGATGACGTACTTCACAGAGCTATTCTCATTTTTCGCAAACCTCCATTTCAAGCCAGTAGGAAATCCAGCCCCTCCACGCCCTTTCAAACCCGAATCAATAATATCTAGAATAATATCATCAGGATTCCGCTTGACGGTTTTAGCCACACAATCGAGAGGATTAACACCCTCTGTGGTGAAAATGATATCAAACCTCTTTAGTTTGGTGTTTTTCATAGTTGATTTATTTACCTCTTTCATTAGTTCCTTGATTTGTAGTCATGAATAATCTCTACAGCTTTTTGTGGAGTGAGTTCAGGGTAAACATCATCATTGACCAACATCACCGGCCCCTTGTGACACCATCCAAGACAATTAGCAGTTAATAGGGTAAATTTCTTATCCACTGTTGTCTCACCAGTCCGGATTTTTAAAGCTTTCTCAATTGCGAGGATAACTTCATCTTTTCCAGCCATATGACAAGAAATAGTTTTACACACACGGATTACAAATTGGCCTCGAAGCTCCGTATCTAAGAAAGTGTAAAAACTCGCAGTTCCGAATACCTCCGCAGTTGAAAGATCCAGTTCTTTTGCTACTGAAATCATATCTTCATCTTCAAGATAGTTCTTAGAACGTACAATTGCCTGAAGAACAGGCATCAATGCTGTTCTTTCAGTACCATATACCTCTACTGTCTCTTTGATGATCTTCTGAACATCTGTCATTTTAGTTTGTTTAAAGGTTTATCGCCTATCAATTAATTGTTATTTCATTCACAGAGAAATGATTGTTAAAAATATAACAGGCAGCATCGTAGAAACATGACTATTGACAGTCTGCTACATGATAAAAGTCAAGAAAAGGAATTGATATTAACCTACATCAGCACGATGAGAAGTGGCAATTTGCTCAGGTTTATCACTTGTAGGATCAAAAGGAAGCTCGATTGTAGTGGAATCTTTAGCAAGGGGCAAGGTGAATAAAAAACAAGATCCTGAACCCAACTTAGTCTCTACCCAGATAGTGCCACCCATTACATCAATTAACAACTTAGCTAAAGTGAGTCCGAGCCCCATACCTCGATAAAGATCTTGTGAGGCTGTAGTACCTTGCCTGAACCATTCAAAGATTTTATTTATTTCAAGCTGATCCATACCGATACCTGAGTCTTGTACTGAGAATTGTATATACTGACTATCATAAGCCTGAACACGAATACTTACCCCACCATGGTTTGTGAACTTTAAACCGTTTTCAACCAGACAAAGCATTATTTGCTTAAACCGCTCAGGATCAGCAGAGAATTTCTGATCTACAATCTCAGCATCAATCTCTAAATCAATGCTGAGATCTTGTTTCTTGAGCCCTGATTTCAAATCATTCAAACCCGGCATCAAATTCTGCAAGCTTGAACTTATAACATTATCCACAGGCTTCACCAGTATTTGTCCTGATCGAATCTTTGACAATTCAATAATGTTAGATATTAACTTCAAAAGATTATGTGAGTTATCAACCACCTGCTTAGAATAATGGGTTCTGTCTTTTTCATTCAGATCAGAGCTGCCAATGAGCTCTGCAAATCCTACAATAGCATTCATAGGAGTGCGAATCTCATGCGACAAATTAGACAGAAATGCAGATTTCAATTGATCTGATTCTTCAGCTTTTTCTTTTGCTCCAATTAATATATCCTCAGATTGCTTTCTTGCCATAGCCAGAGCGAGGTGTTCAGAAACATACTCAAGCAATTCAAGATCTGTTTGATCATATTTTACATTTTCTGAATAGCTCGCAACTACCAAAACTCCAACAATCCTGTTATCAACTTTCAAAGGAACCCCCAACCAACTATTCGCCAAGACACCGGAAATTTTGATTTCATCAGATTTCTCAAGAAACCTTGCACTCTTTTTATCGAGTAAAACAGATTCTTTTTGTCGAACTACAAAAGAACATAAAGATCGATGCTTTGAATCTTCAAGATCAAGATCTGAACCTGATACTTTAAATACTGTACGAATAGAATAGTCTTGCTCAATAAACTGACCAATATAGAAGTTCCTAACCTCCATTATTGAATCTAACTGCAAATGTATATACTCAAACACTTCCTCAAGCTCATGATGCCGGTTAACGAAGCTTGATATCCTGTATAAGATACCTCTTACCTTATCAGCATATCTTCGATCAGCAATTTCTTCACTTAATCGTTGATTTGCTTCACGCAAATGCTTTGTCTGGCGAAGTACCTTTTTATCTAAATCATGTCTTATTTGTTCTAACTCATGAGTAGTACTCAAGTGCATACCAACCTCATGCTTCAAAGTAAGATTCATTTGCTTGATGTTCTCCCAGTTCAGGTAATTACGAGTATGGGAAAAATGTAATACTCTTGATAAAACACTTGCTATAAGCAGTATCGCCTGTGATAAAGCCTTAAAACCACCAGGCATTTCAATTGTTTGCACGTTAACGTGGGGAAGTAAAAACTGTCCGATGATTACTAGTGATGAGAGTATTACAATCTCTCTAAAGGAAAATAGCAAAAGAGAATAAACCAAAAATACGCCACTAAGATAAAACCAGCCTCTAAAAAACCCGAAGGAATCAGCATAATACATCCAAGAGGCCCATAAGACAAAAATAGCAGCTATTGACAATACAATAATACGAGTAAGCCCTGTAGGTATATCCCAGACACCATGACTTGCAAAATAGCCCCAAACAAAAACAACTACAGAAAAGATTAAAAGACCAGCATTCACCAGAACATAAACCCTTCTATATGGTAAATCATGATGACCTGAGAGTGAATTTGTCAAGAATAAAAGGACTAAGGAAATGACAATAAAAATTCCGCTCAGTATCTTTGCTCTTTTGGCATTATCGCCTTGAGCTTCGACCTGATAGTCTTCCTGAAGATCATCCGGAATTGCCGGAAAAGCATTCAGAAACCATTTTTTTATGTCAGTCCAACCAGCCATGATACATTTAATCCAAAAAAAAATCGTTTTAAGGGGTTACCTTTTCACCTTTTTCAGGATTAACTAATAAGCACTATAGGTTTCATGACCTGAACATAAGTAACAAACTTATTGTTTTTTTGACAAAATGCAAAAAAAGGCTGGTAAACCAGCCTTTTTTTTTGATTAATCACCACTTTCTGATGATAACAAGTATTATAATTCAATCAATTAGCGTATCAAATCCATTTCTTTAATAAGATGAGTTGCCCCGGCAAATTTATCAATAATGAACAAAGCGTATCTAATATCAATGGAGATATTGCGACACATGCTTGGGTCATACATCATGTCACTCATCGTGCCTTCCCAGTTTCTATCAAAATTTATACCTATCAGATGTCCCTCTGCATTAACAACAGGACTACCAGAATTACCGCCAGATGTATGATTTGAGGCTGTAAAGCACACCGGCATCTGACCATCAAAACCATAGGCCCCAAAATCTTTAGCATAATACAATTCCTTTAGTCTGCCAGGTACACGATAGTCATAAATATCCGGATTATCCTTCTCAACAATACCTTTTAATGTGGTGAAATACTTATAACTCACACCATCCTTTGGTTCAAAACTGTCTATTTTGCCGTAAGTTACTCTAAGAGTGAAATTAGCATCGGGATAGAATACTTTATCGGATTGCATTTCCATTTGAGCCTTCATATATAAGCGCTGCAATTCAGCAATACGCTTCTGTCCTTGTGACAAACCAGGAGAAATAACTTCAGATTTCAATTCCGATAAGCTCTTACTCATTAAAAAAGCCTGATCCTGAAGAATTTTCCTCGAATCAGAAGATTTTAGTTTTAGCAAAAAAGAGTTTAATCTGTCTTTATCAGCAAACAATGAATTTTTAAAAAGGTCAGCTGCATACGATTCAATATCCCCATCATATTCCTCGTCAACCTCCAATAATAAGGATGGAACAAATTCTTTTTCAGCACCAATCAGCCAAGCCTTATATAATGAGGCCATAAGTTTACGATCAGTAGGAGCATGATAATCCTTAAAATGTCTATTAATAGAGCTTTCAAGTCTCACTAGAATCTCATCAAGAGATTCCTGATCAACCTTCTCAGCCAGAGCCCTCCCAAGCATTTCAAACCTTGATGCAAATGCGATAATTTCAGCTGCTCTGCCGGCATCGTTGGCAAAAGTGTTGGCAAGTGCAAAAGGCGACCGGTCTTCAATAATCTGCCGATATTCGTCTAACAAGCCAACATACTGCATACTCCTCAGGGAGCTATTGTTTGCCCATTTTTCAAATTCAACTTCAAATTGCTTCTTTTTATTAACGGCATCCAACCTTTGCAATCCTTTAAGAACCCCTTGGTTTTTCTTCCAGCCGTTTGCTATACCTGACTTCTTTGCTGAATATTGGATTCGGATTTTTGGAGAGGTCTCCATAGCAGCGAGGATAATATCCAATCGTTTTGTTCTCAAGTCAATACTAGTTGGTATAGTATTTTTCACCTGATCTTCAATAACAAAAGACGGAACATATTCTGAGGTTCGTCCGGGGTAACCAAAAACCATAGTAAAATCTCCTTTTTCAATTCCTTTCAAAGAAATAGGCAAGTGTTTCTTGGGCGTATATGGAATATTATCTTCTGAATAAGCAGCTGGTTGGTTGTCTTTTCCAGAATATATTCTGAATAATGAGAAATCACCTGTATGACGTGGCCACATCCAATTATCCGTTTCACCTCCAAATTTACCAATAGCAGAAGGAGGAGCGCCCACTAGTCTAACATCCAAATAATCTTCATATAGAAAGAGGAAATACTGATTGCCTGAAAAAAATGGAGCGACACGAGCCTTATAATGTGTTCCTTCTATGGCTTCTTTTTGCACTTTCCTGAGATTGCCAGAAATAATCGACTGCCTCTCAGCCATTTCCATATGATTTTCAACACCTTCAAGAATCTTACTGGTAACGTCATCCATCCTAACTAAGAAAGTTACCCTTAATCCAGGGTTTGGGAGCTCCTCATCTCTTGACATAGCCCAAAAACCATCCGTCAGGTAGTCGTTCTCCACCGTGCTATGTCGTTGAATCTGCCCGTACCCGCAATGATGATTTGTTATTAACAAGCCATCCTTCGAAATAATTTCGCCTGTACACCCACCTCCAAATATTACTATAGCATCTTTTAATGAGGATTGATTTATTGAGTAGATATCCTCTGCAGTTAGCTTAAACCCTTTAGCCTGCATATCTTCAATGTTGTACTTCTTAAGTAGCATTGGAATCCACATTCCTTCATCTGCCCATGCTTTAGGAACAATGAACATGATAGCCAACATAATGATGCCTGTAGATTTTATCAGTTTATTCATAATAATTTGAAGTTGAATTATAGTTAGTAAATTTCTTTATTTCCTGATATAATCGCTGAATAGGTAAACCCATCACATTGAAATATGATCCGTTAATCGACTCAACTGCAACTAGTCCGATCCATTCCTGGATCCCATATGATCCAGCCTTATCAAACGGCCTGAATTTTTTGACATAATACGTAATCTCCTCTCTTGACAAAACAGCGAATGTAACGTTTGTAGTAGCAGCAAACTCCACAGTTTTATCTAAGCTTGACAAACAAACTCCTGTAATAACCTTATGCTGACATCCGGAAAGCCCCACTAGCATATCAACTGCTTCATCAAAGCTATGAGGTTTACCTAAAACCAGACCATCACGCAAGACAATAGTATCAGCGGTTATCAGGATGTGTTCAGGTTCAAGCTCTTGCAAGTAAGATTTGGCTTTAAGTCTTGCTAGATGCAAAGGGATATCATCTTCTGCTAAATCATCTGGAAAAGTTTCCTCGACTTCCTCCATTAACCAAATTTCAAAAGGTATCTCTAATCCCTTAAGTAATTGTTCTCTACGCGGAGAACGAGAAGCCAGAAAGATCTGGTAATTACTTAAATGATCTAGAAAATTCATCATAGTTGATTGCCGAGGCTTTTAAACAGCAAATAAGCTACCGGAGCATATAACAAGCCAAAGAGCATTATCAACTTTGCTATAAAACTAATAGACTTCCAATCTGCAGCAACCTTAACCCTTAATACTCTGACAAGCAAAACTCCAAAGGGAATAAGTAAAAGGAAAACAAAATACGCGAGGCTCAATTGATCGGGCAAAAACAAGATAAATATGAGAGCCAAGATAACCAGGGTTAACAGAGCTACAACAAAAACCATCCATTTCAGTTGAGATATACTCAAAATGATTGCCATTGTTCGGCTTCCGGCAACACTATCTCCCTCAATATCTTCCCCATCTTTAACCAGCTCACGAATTAGATTACTCAAGAAAGCAAATAGCGAAAAAAGTCCTACCCACATGATAAGAGGTCTGAATAAGTCTGGACTCTCAACAATAATTCCTGCGTGCTTCTGTATCAGCAATGGGTATTCAAAGAGTATAACCAACAATGGAACTGTCCCTGTCAATAAGCTCACTACCAGATTACCAATCAATGGTTTATGCTTAAGACTAATGGAATATATCCATAGAATAAAAGGAACAATAATGAAAATCACACTCAACCAGGGAATCCAATGATACAGAGCAATAAACACCCCAATAGAGGCACCCAATAAGTTTAATACAAAATGACTCAGTATAGCTTTTCTTCTACTTACAAAGCGATCAATAACAACTCGATACGGAGAATTAATACGATCAGCCTTAACATCATGAAAATCATTAATAACATTACCTGCTGCAGTTATCAGTATAGTAGAAAGCACAAGTAGTGCAAAACTCCATTCAGGCATAACAGGGTCAAAGCCCAATAGATCAAGCAATGGTATAACTATAGACCATCTCATCAAGTACATTGTCAGAATCACCATTATCAGATTTGGCAATCTTACGAGACGCGATATTGCTTGTACCCTATTCATATAGTCATCCCCATTTTTTTTGAGCCCTCATAACCTGTTCAATAATATCTCTAACACATCCTCCTCCTCCAGCCAGGTCGGAGATATACGCACTACAAGACTGAACCTCTTCAACTGCGTCTGAAGGACAAGTTGCTAATCCTACTACTCTCATAACTTCCACATCTGGCAAATCATCACCCATGTAAAGAATCTCATCAAAAGAAAGCCCATACTTATGCGCAAACTCTGTAAGATCTTTCAATTTATTCTTTGAATCAAGATATACATCAATCACTCCTAATCCTTTAAAGCGATCTCGAATTGATGTAGATTTGGCACCTGAAATAATGCCTACCTGATACCCTGACATCACAGCTTTATATATGGCATAGCCATCCTTTGTATTCATTGTTCGCATAAGATCACCACCGGGATGCAAGACTACCTGTGCATTAGCGAGCACCCCATCAACATCAAATACAAATGATCTTATACCTATAAGTTGTTCTTTAAAAAAAGGCATATACAGACTTTACTTACTTTTATTTTCTTTCATGATAGAATTAGACATAATTCTATATATATCTCTATCCATTTCGCAACAAGATAGCAAATCTAAATGCTTTTTTATGGTGTCAACATCACCCCGATGAGCGGGACCAGTTTGCGCCTCGCTTGCACCCAGATTGTAAGATTTGCGAATAGTTTCTGCTACCAAAGGTTTAATCAGTTCTTCTGAAAGTCCTATTTCCTTGATCATCTTCTGAGCTATTCCCTGGATATGATTTGTGAAATTTGAGGCAAAAACAGCAGCCAAATGCAGTTTCTTCCTCTTCTCAGAATCAAGTAGAATAGAGCTGGCTCCTAATTTACCAAGTAATTCAAGTAAATCACTTTCAACCACTCTATTACTAGCCTCAAGAAAAAAGGGGACATCTTTCCATACTGGTTTGAAACTCTTGGTGATACTTTGGAGAGGGTACAACACACCAAAATCAGGACCATACCTTTTCAAATCTATCATTGGAAAACTACCACTAGTATGAATAATAACAGACTTTTGAATAGGCAGCCGATCTATAACTTCAATAATAGCATTATCAGGCAGAGTCAAGAGAATATGAGTAACACCATTCATTAGATCTTCGGGGCGAGTAGAAAATGAGGCATCCAGCTCTTCAGCAAGTAACTGTCCTTCTTTAGCACTTCTACTAATAATTTGCATAATCGGTAGCCCTGCCTCTTTAAAGGCTACAGCCAGGTGAGACCCAACTGCTCCGGCACCAATCAATGCTATACGCTTTTCCATCATGGAGAGATTAAAATCTGCACTATAAAAATACAACAAACGGAGAGCAAAAAAAAGGGCCTCACGGCCCTTTAAGAAGTTTCATCAATGCTAAAAAATATATTTATTCTCTGCAATTATCATATCAGCAATTCTTCGGCGTGCTTCCTTGACATTAACCCTCTCCGGATCAGTAAGAACTGATATGGCCTTAAGGAATCTATCAAGCTCTTCACCTTCAGAAAATGAATTAGCAACATTACGAGCAGACATCGCAGCATTATTAGAAGCATCATAGACAGCTACATCCAGCATATCTTTGAACGCACTAACACTATCTGCACCTTTCATTCCTTCCAACTTTTCTACACGAAGCATTGTTGACTCAGTCACATAAATACTCATAATAATATCTGCCAAGCCATTCAGAATCTCTTGTTCATAAATAAGCTTTCTTTCAAACTTCTTTGTAACTGAATGAATAAATGCAAGAACCAACGACTTCAAATTATCTATCTGATACTTTTTCCTGGCATAATATCCAGTAGGAATATCAGCTTTCTTAGGAAGATTCATCAAGCCTTCAAAAGCCTTTTCAGCTTCTTCATATAGAGGAATATCCTTTTTTTGTCCGCGCTTCAGTAGAGTATCTACAACCAAAATTCGGTTTATTTCATTTGTTCCTTCAAAGATTCGATTAATCCTGGAGTCACGATAACCTCTATCAACAGGCATTTCAGCAGAATAGCCCATACCACCAAAAATCTGAACGGCTTCATCGGCAACATAATCCAAAGCCTCAGAACCATAAACTTTCAGAATTGCAGCTTCTACTGCCATTTCGGCAAAAGCCATAATGGCTGGATTATCCTTTTTAGAGGTCTCTTTGTATTCTTCTGCCAAGAGATCAACATCTCTGGACGCACGGTAAACAGCAGATTCAGTAGTGAAAGTTGTGATCACCATTTGTGCTAATTTATGCTTAATTGAGCCAAAATTATTTATTAATTGTCCAAATTGTTTACGCTCATTTGAATAATTAACTGATTGGCTAATGGCCAATTTAGCAGCACCCAAAACATTCCCGCCAAGTTTAATTCTTCCCATGTGAAGAATATTCAGGGCAATTCTGAATCCTTTGCCTCGAGCACTTAGTAGATTTTCAACCGGGACTTTCACGTCATTGAAAAAGATTTGGCGAGTGGAAGATCCCTTAATCCCCATTTTCTTTTCCTCAGGATTATAACTTATCCCATCAAAGCTACGCTCAACAATAAATGCACTTAAAACCCTATCATTATCAATCTTTGCAAATACTGTCATCACATCAGCAAAGCCGCCATTCGTGATCCACATCTTTTGTCCGTTGAGAACATAATGCTTACCATCTTCAGTTAGTACTGCGCGGGTTTTACCATTGTTAGCATCCGACCCGGCACCAGGCTCTGTAAGGCAGTATGCTCCCTTCCATTCACCTGTAGCGAGTTTAGGTACATATCTTTGCTTTTGGGCATCATTTCCATAATACACGATAGGTAAAGAACCAATTCCTGTATGGCATGAATGGGCAACTGCAAAAGAATACCCTGCTCCCATAACCTCTCCGGCCAACATAGAAGTGACGAAAGATTGTCCAAAACCATCATACTCCTCTGGTACTGAAATCCCTAATAAGCCAAGATCACCAGCTTTTGTCAGAAGTTCAGGCATCAAGCCTTCTTCCTGACTATCAACTCGATCAAGAACAGGATACACTTCAGTGTCAAGAAAGTCCTGACAAGTCTGTGCTATCATTCTCTGTTCCTCATCAAATTCTTCAGGTATAAAAACATCTACAGGATCTGTATCCTTAATCATAAAGGAACCTCCCTTTATTGAGAATTCTTTTTCCATAGTTACTTCGTTAGTTATCAATGCTAGTTTCTATAATTCAAGTGCTTGAGCTACAAGCTCAGCAAGGTCAAAAGTCTTAATCTCCTCCTCCTTACTCGCATATTTTAATCCATCTGTTAACATCACCATGCAATAAGGACATGCAGTCACAATAATTTCAGCTCCAGTTTCAAGAGCATCATCTGTGCGCTCCACAAATATCTCTTTATCACCCTTCTCAGCCTCCTTAAACATCTGTCCCCCGCCGGCACCACAGCATAAGGCAAAACTTTTGTTTCGCTTCATTTCTACTAAGTGAGTCCCCAAATTACTCAACACTTCTCTTGGAGCCTGGTATTCTCCATTTGCCCGACCAAGATAGCAGGGGTCATGGTATGTAATCCGTTTTCCTTTGAGTATTTCAGTGTTAAGTTTCAATTTACCAGAATCTATTAGGCTATTCAGGAATTGGGAATGGTGGATTACTTCATAGGAACCTCCGATATCCGGATATTCGTTTTTGAATGTATTATACGCGTGAGGATCACAAGTGATGATTCTATGCACTCCGTATCCCTGCAAAATCTCAATATTCATCATTGCCTGCATCTGGAACAACATCTCATTCCCTGCTCTCCTGGCTACATCCCCACTTGAACTCTCTTCTATTCCAAGTACGGCATAATTTATATTAAGATGATTGAGAATTTTAATAAATGCTCTTGTAACTTTTTTATATCTATCATCAAATGCTCCTGCACTGCCTATCCAAACCAGATACTCAGGAGACTCTCCTCTGGATTTAAGATCAGCAATTATCTTGGCTTCATTGTTTTCATCCCAATTCATACGGTCTTCCTGCGAAAACTGCCATGGGGCACCATTATTCTCAATATTTGAAAATACGGTATTCAATTCAGCCGGAGCGCCTGCTTCTTCCATCACAATATATCTACGGAGATCAACGATTAGCGATGGATGATTAATATTTATCGGACATTCCTGAGCACAAGCATTACAGGTGGTACAGGCCCAAATTTCTTCGGCTGTAAAGAAATCCTTAATCAATGATTTTTTGTCAGAAAACTCACGTCCCTCTTTGATCAGTCCTGGCCCTTTTTCTTTCATTCTTGCCCTGATATCCATCATCAACTTCCTGGGCGACAGTTTTTTGCCGGTTTGATTAGCCGGACAAACCTCAGTACAACGGCCACATTGAGTACATGCCAAAGAATCAAAATAATTCTTCCAATTTACATCCTCCACATCCAGCACTCCAAAACGCTGAACCTCTTCTTCCTCTGGTGGCATTTCAGCATTTGGATCAAGCATTAGCTTTACTTCCTTTGTAACACTATCCATATTAATAATCTTCCCCAGTGGTTCAAGGCGACTAAGAAAAACATTGGGCACAGACATAAACACGTGGAAGTGTTTTGAGTAGGGAAGATAATTCGCAAAAAAGAATATCAGCACTATATGGCTCCACCAATTGATGTCATGTAGAGTATGGGCATTTGAATCAGTTAATCCTCCAAACCAACCAGCCACGATCTGACTAACAGGGTAAACTCCTACCATGTCTGAGCCTGACAGCTGAGCATGAAGAACATAAAAAGTATTCACTCCCAAGAGGGAGATCATCAGAAGGAGAATCAAGGAAAGAGCGAAATTAGCATCCGTATGAGATTTATGTTTCATCTCAATACCACCAAATCTCTTTATATTCAAGAAGATACGACGAAAAAGGAAAACAATAATGAAAATCAATATCAGAAAGGCAAAAATATCGCCTGAAGCCATTATGACATCATAAGCTAGTCCGAGAAACCCTAAGGCTCTCTCGGTTCCTGCTAAACCATCAATTATCACTTCAACACTTCCTATCAGAATCACACAAAAGCCCCAAAAAACAAGAGCATGCATAAAACCAATAACGGGTTTGCGCATAATCTTGGTTTGACCAATAGCGACCCGAAGAGTTATTAAGATTCTTTTCCCTATATCCTTAATAGGAAATCCCTTTCTTGTTTGCTTAAATAAGGCAATTAATCTCAGTAGTGTATAAGAGAATGCACCCAGAGTAAGCAGCAATAAACCAGCAAAGATGAGCTGCCTAATCATTATGACTTGACCTCTTTAATGGCTGTCACCAACTGAGGTAACACCTTCTGCACATCTCCAATTATACCATAATCAGCAGCCTCAAAAATAGGGGCATCAGGATCAGTATTAACAGCAACTATACATTTTGAAGAACTAACTCCTGCCAAGTGTTGAATAGCACCAGAAATTCCAAATGCGAAATATAGATTTGGCGCAATAATTTTTCCGGTTTGACCAGTATGTTCACTATGTGGCCTCCACCCTTCATCAGACACTGGTCGTGAGCAGGCAGTAGCTGCACCAAGTATTTCTGCTAACTCTTCAATTGGCCCCCAATTATCAGATGAC
>JAGLDP010000051.1 GCA_023145515.1 Bacteroidales bacterium | reverse complement strand
ATGACCTCATTCCCCGTCCCCCGGAAACAACGATATCTGCATCTGACAGAAGAATCTGATCTGTTTGCTTATTCGTTGATTTAATGACAGTTGCCGGCAACAAATCTCCACCTGCGTCGAAGTCAATTAAATTCATTTCTTTTTGATTCTCAACAAGCTTATAGGAGTTTTGAGCTAATGTTAAAACTGCTCTATCTGTATCAATGATCTGATTAGCAAATGCTTTACCAGAAAAAACCTTCTTTTTCAAACTATATGGATTCACACTATCAGGAATAGCGATCACAGCTGACGCCAATCCTGCCTTAAGTCTGATTGAGAGTCTTGGAGCAAGAGCTTTACCAGAATTATTATGGGCTAATAATACAATTGTTGCATTTTCCTGACCAGCAACATCAGCAATTATTTGCGTATAAACCTGATTATCCAAGCCTAATAATTGAGGAGCTTCAACCTTAATTACTTTATCTGCACCATACAATGCTAATTTATTAAGCTCATCCGCGGCAACTTGTCCAATTGACAAAGCATTTACCGGAACATTAAGCATTTCGCCTAATTTTGCAGCATAAGAAACAAGTTCAAAAGTTAGCTTCTTAAACTCCCCGTCCCAGTTCTCTGTATATACTAATATTGACATTTTCTGATTATTTAGGTTTAATCTAAAGCATTTTGGCTTCAGTCTGTAACAAGCTCACCAATTCAGCTACATTGTCAGCATCAATCATTTTACATGGTGGCTTTGGTGTAGGCAGCTCAAAAGAACTAATCTTGGTAATAGCTTCAGTTCCTGTCGCAGGAACCACTTTAAGAGGTTTTTTACGGGCCATCATAATACCACGCATTGCAGGAATTCTAGGCTCTTTGGCAAATCCTTTTTGAACGATTGCAACAAAGGGTGAAGTGAGAGAAACCTCCTCGCTACCTCCATCAATTTCGCGGTAGAGAATGATATCACTATCGTCAAACTTCATTCCCGAAACGGCTGATACAGAAGGTATTTCTAAAATCTCAGAAAGCATACCCCCCACAGCATTACCATTATAGTCACTACTCTCTATTCCGCAAATTACGATATCAAATTGATCAGATTTCACAACTGCGGCCAATTCTGCTGCAACAGCAGCGGCATCTGTAGCTTCAATATCAACCCGTATTGCATCATCAGCACCAATGGCCAAAGCTTTGCGAATAGTAGGCTCCGCACTAAGTCCTCCAACAGTTGCAACAGTAACATGACTAATCGGATTTCCACCATCCTCCTTGAGTTCTAATGCTCTGGTTAGAGCCAACTCATCCCAGGGATTAATAACCCACTGAACTCCATTAGTATCGAAATGAGTACTATCACTAGAAAATCTAACTTTTGTTGTTGTATCAGGAACATTCCCAAGACATACTAATAATTTCATTCCACAATATTTTAATTATTACACTCCTTTTAGAAGAGGGACAAATATAAAAAAAAATACTAGGTTGTGTACTTAAGCAAGCAAAATAGAAACATTCTACAAAGGCTCATAAACCTCAATACAACAAGTGGTTTAGCGTTTTTTGATAGTCATAAATTTAATCCCTCCTTCGATAATAATCCATATAACAATTACCAAAACTACAAGGTTAACAATACCCAGCAACAGACTTTGATCTTGAATGTATTGAATCTGATTAAGCACAATCGCCCAAACAGTAACAATACTCATGAAAATTGCAGGCAGGCCGCTTACCAGCCATTTCATTCCACCTTTAGATTTTAAGTAAATAGTAATAATAATGAGAGCAAGCGCAGCTAATGTTTGATTAACCGCTCCAAATAGCGGCCACAGCTTCAATGCACCCTGACCATCAGCCCCGGTGGCAAAGGCGAGAATTGCTGCCGAAGCAACTGCAAGAAATGTGGTAAAATACATATTCTTAAAAGCAGGCATCTTCGTTGAACTAAAAATCTCAGTAATAACATACCTTTGAATACGGGTGGCTGTATCAAGAGTTGTACCAGCAAATGAGGCTACAAATACACCCATAACAACAATAGCTACTTCAACAGGTATTCCAATAGTTCCTATCATATTAGCTGATCCTTCAACAAATGCCCCAACCTTTTTACCAAGTCCCCCAGCTGATGCCCAAGAGGAATAATGATCATTCCAGGCAGCAACACCAAATAACTTTCCTCCCTCAATCGAATCATGTCCGAGACCAATTCCGGCACCAACAGCAATAATCACAAGTATTGCTAAAGCTCCTTCAGTAAGCATACCACCATAACCAACCAGAAGTCCATCTTTCTCAGTCTTAATCTGTTTAGCTGTAGTTCCTGATGAAACTAA
Organism: Bacteroidales bacterium; assembly: GCA_023145515.1. Taxonomy (GTDB): domain Bacteria; phylum Bacteroidota; class Bacteroidia; order Bacteroidales; family UBA12481; genus JABHCC01. The sequence goes on along the minus strand of JAGLDP010000051.1, from coordinate 5,898 downwards.
TGAATGAAAACCGGAAATTGCTCCACAAGCGATTGTAATGAATATGAAAGGTACTATGGGAGGAGCGCCCGTAGGATTGATTTGGATAGCAGGAGCAACAAACTCTAATTGACCAGTGAAGCCCGAAACAAAAACCCCAAGAATTATCAATCCCATTGCCACAACAAGCTGATATGCATTAATAAAGTCTCTGGGTTGCAACAAGGTGGTTACAGGAAGTACAGATGCTATAAAAGCATAGCCTAGCAGAATAATTGTCCAAATTCCAGTTGAAGGAATGCCAAATAATTCAGGCATTTCGATTGGAATATACCTTCCTAAAACAACACTCAGATACATAAAAATGACCGCAACTATTGTACTTAAAGTCAAGTTGCCATTTTGCTTGTAAATAATCTTACCCAAAACTATTGCTATAGGGATCTGGAACCAAACGGGTAATACAGAGCTCGGGAACATCTTGAAAATACTGGCAATAACAAGACCAAATATTGATATTATGATCCATAACTCCAGAAATACGACCAAGAAAAATAGGAATCTAGTTCTACGATTAATATACTTTGCTGTATAATCAGAAATTGATTTTCCCTGATTTCGAAGAGAAATTATCAGTGAGCCAAAATCATGAACAGCCCCTATAACGATACTACCCAGAAAGACCCACAAAACAGCAGGTACCCATCCCCATATAATTGCAATTGCAGGACCAACAATAGGGCCAGTACCAGCAATAGATGTAAAATGATGTCCGAAAATCACTTGCTTTTTAGTTGGCACATAATCAACACCATCTTCCAGCTCATAAGCAGGTGTTTTCAATGCAGAACTTAAGAGAAAAATCTTTCTGGCTAAAAATCTTCCATAAACCCGATACATTATCAGATATCCGACAAAAATCAGGATTAATAATCCGATAGCTAACATATAATGTGAATTACGATTTAGATCACCTAAATTAAGGAAAGATGAGGTCAAAAAAAAGGGGCGCTAAAAATAGCGCCCTTTTTTTTAAATATCTTAAGCTTCAGCTGGTGGTCCGCCAAATGACATTGGCAAAATTGGTCCTCCGGGCTTATCAGCATTCTTTATTTGTCCGTACATAGATTCAAACTTCTTTACATTATCCTGCAAGGCCATAAGCAAACGTTTAGCATGCTCTGGAGTCAGAACTATTCTGCTTTTAACTTTAGCTTTTGGAACCCCTGGCATAATTCTCACAAAGTCAAGAACGAATTCTGAGCTTGAGTGAGTAATTATGGCAAGATTAGAATAAACACCCTGAGCTATATCTTCGGGAAGTTCGATATTTAATTGATTACCTTTTTTTGGTTTTTCTGCCATAGCCATTAGATTATTGAAGTTCTGATTCTTTAGACTTAATAAGAGACTGATATTCTTCCATTGACCCTACAATAATACGGTCAAACTCACGATTACCAGTACCAGCAGGAATCTGATGTCCAACAATAACATTTTCTTTCAGTCCTTCAAGGTTATCAACTTTACCTCTGATAGCTGCTTCATTCAGAACCTTTGTTGTTTCCTGGAATGAGGCTGCAGAAAGCCAACTTTTTGTCTGCAGTGAGGCCTTAGTAATACCCTGGAGAACCTGGTTTGCTGTAGCAGGAATAGCATCTCTTGCATCAACAGGCTTCAGGTCTTTTCTCTTCAGCATTGAATTTTCATCACGTAGCTTACGTGTTGTAATCATTTGACCAGCCTTAAGGTTTTGTGAGTCGCCAGATTCAACAATAACTTTTTTGCCATAGATCCAGTCATTTTCCTCCATTACATCTTTCTTGTCAACAATCTGTTTCTCAAGGAACTTAGTATCACCAGGATCTTCAATGATTACTTTCCTCATCATCTGACGAACAATAACCTCAAAGTGCTTATCATTAATCTTCACACCCTGAAGTCGATACACTTCCTGAACTTCATTAACAATATATTCTTGAACAGCTGTAGGGCCTTTAATTGCAAGAATATCAGATGGAGTTATTGCACCATCCGATAGAGGCGTACCAGCTCTAACAAAATCATTTGGCTGAACCAGAATTTGCTTTGAAAGTGACACCAAATATTTTTTAACCTCATCTGTTTTAGAGGTAATCATGATTTCACGGTTACCTCTTTTGATCTTACCATAAGAAATAGTTCCATCAATCTCTGCCACTACAGCAGGGTTAGAAGGATTTCTTGCCTCAAAGAGTTCAGTTACTCTTGGAAGTCCTCCAGTGATATCACCAGATTTACTAATGGATCGTGGAATTTTAACAAGAATCTCACCAGTACGAACAGTATCTCCTTCATTGACAGAAATGTGAGAACCAACAGGAAGGTTATAAATCTTCAATGGCTCATTCTTCTTATCAACAATCTTGATTTCCGGGTTTTTAGTCTTATCTCTTGTTTCAGTAATAACTTTTTCGCGGAATCCAGTTTGTTCATCAGATTCTTCACGGAAAGTAATCCCTTCAATAACATTATCAAAAGTAATTTGACCAGATGCCTCAGAAATAATCACAGCATTAAATGGATCCCAATCACAAACAAGGTCACCAGTTACCACTGCATCACCATCCTTTTTGAACATTTTTGCTCCGTAAGGAATACTGTGTGTAGAAAGAGTAATACCTGTATTCTTATCTACAACCCTCATCTCAGCTAAACGGCCAATAACAACCTCTACTGAAGTATCGCCATCTTTAGCTTGAACGGTTCTCAGTTCATCAATTTCAAGATTACCGTTAAATCTGGAAGTGATATTTGACTCTGCGGCAATATTAGAAGCTGTACCTCCAACGTGGAAGGTACGAAGAGTAAGCTGTGTTCCAGGCTCTCCGATTGACTGTGCTGCAATAACACCAACCGAGTCACCTGACTGAGCCTTACGTCCTGTTGCTAATGATCTACCATAGCATTTTGCGCAAGCACCTCTGATAGATTCACAAGTCAATACTGAACGAATTTCAACGTGTTCAATTGGTGAATCTTCAACCAATTGTGCCAAATCTTCAGAAATCTCTTGACCTGCACTTATTAATAATTTCCCAGTTAGAGGGTGAAAAACATCATTCAAAGCAGAACGACCTAAGATGCGATCGTACAGTGATTCAACTACTTCCTCACTATTTTTCAAAGCAGTTGCAACCAAGCCTCTCAAGGTTCCACAATCTTTTTCTGCAACAACAACATCCTGAGCAACATCCACCAAACGACGAGTAAGATAACCAGCATCAGCTGTTTTCAGAGCAGTATCGGCCAAACCTTTTCTAGCACCGTGTGTTGAAATAAAATATTCGAGAACTGAAAGTCCTTCTTTAAAATTGGATAAAATTGGATTTTCAATAATCTCTGATCCAGTAGCTCCTGATTTTTGTGGCTTTGCCATCAATCCCCGCATACCGCAAAGCTGACGAATCTGTTCTTTTGAACCCCTGGCACCTGAATCAAGCATCATATATACTGGATTGAATCCTCCATTATCATTAGCTAACTGATTCATAACAGTTTGTGTCAACCTGGCATTCGTGTGAGTCCAGATATCAATAATCTGATTGTATCTTTCATTATTTGTAATGAAACCCATGTTATAGTTATTCATTACTTCATCAACCTGATCATATCCATCCTTTACCATCGGATCTTTTTCCTCAGGAATAATTACATCAGCAAGATTAAAGGACAAACCACCTTTAAATGCAGTTGCAAAACCAAGTTCCTTAATTTCATCTAAGAATTGTGCTGTAGCTGAAGTACCACAACGCTTTAAAATATTTCCGATTATGTCTCTTAAAGATTTTTTGGTAAGGAGTGTGTTTAGATATCCAACCTCTTGAGGTACAACTTCATTAAACATTATCCGGCCTACAGTGGTCTCAATCAAATGGTTAACTGCTTTGCCATCTTTAATATCATCAACTTTTACTTTAACGATAGCATGTAATTCAACAGCAGCTTCATTATAAGCAATAATTGCTTCCTCAGGAGAATAGAATGCTAACCCTTCACCTTTTACTTTTCTTTTAGCTGTACTTTTTCTAGACTTAGTGATATAATAAAGTCCAAGAACCATATCCTGAGAAGGAACAGTAACAGGCGCCCCATTTGCAGGATTAAGAATATTCTGAGAAGCAAGCATTAACATCTGAGCTTCCAGAATGGCAGCATTTCCAAGTGGTAAATGAACCGCCATTTGATCACCATCAAAATCGGCGTTAAATGCAGTACATACCAGAGGATGTAAATGGATAGCCTTTCCCTCAATAAGTTTTGGTTGAAAAGCCTGAATTCCAAGGCGGTGCAAAGTAGGAGCTCTGTTGAGCAACACAGGGTGTCCTTTCAAAACATTTTCAAGAATATCCCAAACAACAGGATCTCGACGATCTACAATTTTTTTCGCAGATTTTACCGTTTTAACAATACCTCTTTCGATCAACTTACGTATCACGAAAGGCTTATATAACTCTGCAGCCATATCCTTAGGCAGTCCACATTCATGCAAAGCAAGTCCAGGACCAACAACAATAACAGAACGGGCTGAATAATCAACACGCTTACCAAGTAGATTCTGACGGAATCGTCCTTGCTTACCCTTCAAGCTATCACTTAGTGATTTGAGAGGTCTGTTTGCATCAGTCTTAACGGCATTAGATTTCCGGCTATTATCAAATAGACTATCAACAGATTCCTGAAGCATTCGTTTCTCATTTCTAAGAATTACTTCAGGCGCCTTAATTTCAATTAAACGTTTAAGTCGGTTATTCCTTATAATTACTCTTCTGTACAGATCATTCAGATCAGAAGTAGCAAAACGACCACCATCAAGTGGAACGAGAGGTCGTAATTCTGGAGGAATTACCGGCACAACTTTCACAATCATCCATTCAGGACGGTTAACACCCTGACTAGCTCTGAAAGCCTCCACTACTTGAAGACGCTTAAGAGCTTCATTTTTTCTCTGTTGAGAAGTCTCGGTATTAGCTTTGTGTCTGAGTGAGAATGATAAATCATCTAAATCCAGACGTCCTAGTAATCTGAATAAAGCATCAGCACCCATGCCTGCAATAAATTTCGCAGGATCTGTATCTTCTAACAAGTGATTTTCCTTTGGCAAAGTATCCAGAATATCCAAATACTCCTCTTCAGTAAGAAAATCCAGGTATTTAATATCATCAGCTTCCTTAATACCAGGATTTATTACAACATAACGCTCGTAATAAATAATTGTATCCAACTTCTTGGTTGGCAAACCCAACAGATACCCAATTTTATTAGGTAAAGATTTGAAATACCAGATATGAGCTACCGGAACAGTAAGGGAAATATGTCCCATTCTTTCACGACGAACTTTCTTTTCTGTTACTTCAACACCACAACGATCACAAATAATACCTTTATATCTGATTCGTTTATATTTACCACAATGACATTCATAATCTTTAACAGGGCCGAAAATTCTCTCGCAGAACAGGCCGTCCCTCTCAGGCTTATATGTCCGATAATTGATGGTTTCAGGTTTTAGGACTTCTCCGCTTGAGCGCTCCAGAATTTCTTCTGGAGAGGCCAATCCGAGTGCAATCTTAGTGAAACTGCTTCTAACCTTGGTTTCTTTTCTGAACGCCATATCGATATTTTGATATTTTTATTACTAAATCTGACTTTAACAAATTATCCGATTTCGGATTAAACAAGCTTAACACTCAATCCTAATCCACGTAGTTCGTGGAGTAATACATTGAGTGATTCTGGGATTCCAGGAGCTGGAAGAGATTCACCCTTCACAATTGCCTCGTAAGCTTTAGCTCTTCCCATCACGTCATCAGACTTAACGGTAAGAATCTCCTGTAAAATATTTGCAGCACCAAAAGCTTCCAGTGCCCATACTTCCAT
>JAGLDP010000050.1 GCA_023145515.1 Bacteroidales bacterium | reverse complement strand
TTAGAAAACCCCATATTGCGGCATCCTATTAATCCAATACGGATTTTATCATTTGCTCCTGTACGCTTACAAGCATAATTAAGAGGAAGGGTGGATAATACACCTACCCCACCAGCCACGGTTAGAGAGTTTTTTAGAAATTTTCGACGATTAACTGTCATAATATTAAACTTTTGGAAGTTTCCATGGATCACGATAAACAGGGGCCATTAGCTCATTTGCTTTTGGATTATTTTTGAACTCTTTTTTGTCGTGATCCCAGTAAACCTTATTTCCAACCTTCAGGGCAATATTACCCATATGAGCCATTCCGGCAACGGCACGACCTATAGTAGGGTTGGCGGTAGTATTTCTATCTTTATTCTTAACTCCTTCAATGAAATTCTGAACATGTAGGTTTAGTCCCTGTCCTGTTCCCTTAATTCTGGATACTGGTTGAACAAGGGGTTTTTCTTTTTTTCCTTCAGGAATAACTTCCCAACCTCCACGGTCAACAACCAGGGTTCCATTATTTCCGATAAAGGATAATCCATGATCTCTTCTCCAGTCGCCATTTCCAATTCCCATAGCATGATCCCAGATTACATTGAAACCATCAAATTCATAAATAACCTGCTGTGTATCTGGAGTTTCAATAGGACTCTCCATGAAAGCCATTTTGCCTCCGGCACTCATAGCTGAGTTTGGAAGGTCTGCTTGCATTCCAGCCAGGGCCATATCAAGAAGGTGAACACCCCAGTCGGTCATTAATCCACCTGCATAATCCCAGAACCAGCGGAAATTGAAGTGGAAGCGATTTTTATTAAAGTCTCTTAAAGGTGCAGGTCCTAGCCACATATCATAATCTACACCAGCAGGAACCGGACTATCGGCAGCTGGTCCGGGAGGTCTTAGCCATGATTCATAGCACCATACTTTCACGGTACGGATATCTCCTAAAACGCCAGATTGTACATAGTCAAACACATCATTCCAGTGCGGATCACTTCTTTGCCATTGCCCTAATTGCACAACTTGGTTATATTTTTTTGCAGCTTTCTCCATTTGAAAGGCTTCGTAAATAGAATTAGCCATAGGCTTTTCTACATACACATGCTTTCCGGCTTTAGCGGCATCAATCATTATTCTTGCATGCCAGTGATCGGGAGTTCCAATGATAACAGCATCCAGATCTTTCCTGTCAAGCAGCTCACGATAATCTCCGTAAGTGTCGGGTGCAAATCCTTGCATTTCCTCGACCTGAGGCATTCTTTTTTTGAGCACATTCTGATCAACATCACAAATTGCAGCACACTCAACATTATCTTGATTTAGAAAAGCTCTAAGGTCAGAAAACCCCATCCCGTTGATCCCGATTGCTCCAACAACTAACTTGTTATTTGCCTGATTAGCACAACTTATAGCACCTGGTATTATTGATGCTGCAGAAACGCCTGCAGCAATTGTGGCGCCAGTTTTCACAAAATTCCTTCTGGTTGACATATATTTAGTTTTTTTTAGTTGGTATAATTGTTTGTTATTCGTTCAGTGGCAAAACGTGCCATTTCTTTGGTATCGTCATCTTTCATCAGCTTTTCAAGAACAGGTATTGATGCTTTTGTTCCAATCAAACTGAGTTCTTTCAAAACATAGTTTTTGGCATTATCAGTGGCATCATCTTTTAGGAAATCAATCAATGAAAGTTCAATTGCTTTGAGTTTGTCAGTGTCTGTGCTTGCTTTCCTGATCATGTTACTAAGGTCTTGCAAACAAACACGACTATCTCCGGGCATATATTCTTCCATACACTCAAGTAGTTCATCCAAAGTATAGGGGCGGAATTTATCCCAGGAACTCAAACTATTATGACCTGGAAAGGCAATAGGAATTTCCTGCAAAACATCACCAGTAGCTGCCCATTCAGCACCACGCTGAAGAGTTACAATAAAGCCAACACATTCCACGGCAGGGTGACGACCTGTACCCGTTACGTGTCCTAATGTTGTATGAAACACTCTACCCTCACCGTATTTAATAGTCATCAGAGCAGGCTCATTCTCACCAGTACCACCTTTAGCAGTATCGGCAAATGCTGTTGCCAGAACAGTCATGTTTTCAGCTGGTCCGCGAAGCTCACTATACAATTCATCTTGTGCGTGCAACCATGTTTCAGGCATCCCTTTTGTGATTGGATGATCTTTCTCGCGGATAGTTACCACAAAAGCGTGTTGTTCACCATGAGAGCCTGCTCGTCCGGACGATAAGTCTCTGGTAATTTCTCCATTTTTCCAGCGAACATAAGGGCCATTCTTTTCATTACGATCACCCCATCCTCCTAGTCCGATCACCTTATTGAATTCTTTCCAATCAGGAAAAGCATTATTAGCAGCATGGTACACTACTACACCACCACCAGCATCGACATATTCAAGAAAAGCCGTCTGTGTTTTTTCAGGCCAGGCATCTCCGGTATAGTCGAGAACAATTACATCGTAATCAGTAAAAATGGGAGAATAGTCAGACATATCTTCACCCTGTGCAGGAGACTTTGCAATGTCGCAGGCAAAGAGTTGTGTGTTTTCAAGAATCTCTTTGAGGATAGGTGTAGAAGCTTCCCAGGAGTGATTATTTTGTCCTGTGACAATCAATGCTTTATAGGGAGCATTGATTTCTGAATCATTCTGGCAAGCTGGAATCGCGAGTAATCCGATTGCGATTATCAGGATAAATATGGATCTAAAAATTGTTTTCATTATTTCAGTGCTTAGTTATTTTTCAAAGTCCATGGTGAGCGGAAAGGTCTCCTGAGCATTCTGTTAGCCAGAGGATCATTCGGGAATTCTTCTTTTACAGGATCCCAAGTGAGTTTTCTTCCTGTCAGCATGGCAATTTCGCAAAGCAAACCAACAGAAATGGAGCGGTGAGCTGCTTCAGCCGGAGTTATAGTTTCTTCGCGAGTTCGGATACAATCAAGTAGGTTTTGCGCATGATCTCTAGAGAAGTACAGTGGGTTTTCATCTGCTCCTATTTTCTCTTTCAGTATTTTGGGATCACTGGCCTGGATTCCTCCACGACGAACATGAATCCAACCTTTATCACCGTACCAGGCTGTTCCCATCCCAAATGGAAGTTTTCTGGCATTTGCAATTGTCATCTCAAGTCCGTTTTCATATCTGGCAGTATTGTGATATTCAACAGGAACATCAAAAATACCATCACGGGGGTACACTCCTTTACCTTCTATTTCAACCGGACCGGTTTTATCGAAGCCTAAAGCCCAGTGTGCAATATCTATATGGTGACCAGCCCAATCTGTTAGCTGACCTCCTGAGTAATCAAGAATCCATCTCCAGTCCCAATGAGAAACACCACGATAAGGAGCTGCAGGAGCAGGCCCTAACCACATATCCCAGTCTAGTTCTTCAGGAATTGGTTTTACGTTGTATGTGCCTGGTCTGGGATTTCCGTCAGGTAAACCTACCTCAACGCGGGTGATTTTTCCGATACGACCGTTAGCCACCAAATTAGCACCCAGATGAAAATTACCGACAGATCTCTGCCAGCTACCGGTTTGCCAGATGACTTTATTTTTTTTAACGGCATCTACAATTTGACGTCCCTCCCAAATAGTTCTTGCAAGGGGTTTCTGGCCGTAGATATCAAGTCCGGCATTGGCAGCAGCCACTCCGATGATTCCGTGCCATTGATCAGGAAGAGCCAGGATAACAGCATCCAACTTTTCATTGGCCAGAAATTCACGATAATCGCCATAGGTTTTGGCATCAGTGTTATCATAGTGAGCATCCATGAAGGCTTTTGCCCTATCTCGATGTTTTTTATCCACATCACAAGCAGCAACCATTTGTACTTCATTTTTCCCCATAAAGGTACGCATATCGCCGGTTCCCATTGATCCTGAGCCAATTACTCCCATCACGACACGATCGTTTGCAGCAATAGCCCCATTCTTTCCTAGTGCTGATGAGGGAATAATATAAGGTAATGCGAAAGCTGCGCCAGTAGCTCCAGCTGCTTTTCTGAAAAAATTTCGCCGATTAATGTTTTTTGTTTGGCTCATAAAGAGAAGGTTTAAGTAATTTGAATACAGCTCATTATCCTTTCTTTCAAGAATAGGAAATCAACAAACCTCGTGAAATTACCAAAAAAATAGAAAAAGATGCTTAAAATGACCATTTAAGTCGCATGAAGCCAAGTGTGGCTTTTTGCTGCTGCTCGCCAGAAAAATCGATTTCAAAATATTGAAGAAAAAGTGATAGGTCGAGGTCATTTCTTAGAGACAGATCACAGGATGGACCGATGAACATGCCATTTAACTCAGGAAAGTACATTCCTGATACTCCAATATTCAATAATGGGTTAAGAGGGTAGGAAAAGTTTGTAAAAAAGGTATGTTGAGACATTGACAAATCTCGCAGAGTCAGGTTTCGATAGTAAAAGTCTGAGAAGCTACTGATGGATGACTTTCCGGCAGCTTCGTTGTATAGGTATTCTGCCTGGAGATACATATTGAATGGAGTATTGTAGCTAATTCCAATTCCTCCAAGAAGGGCTGCTTCATGTAAAGATAAATCATCCATAGGATCGAGGTAAGTGATTTCCCCGCTCAAAGATACAGGTCCGAGGTTACCTGAGAATCCTCCTCCAATCACATATTCTTCCTCATTCAGAACACCTCCCAGGAGTTGAAAATCGGTATTTGCCATATTAAATCGTAGCAAACCTGCCATACTCCATTCTTCTGCTTGATTGATTTTGCCTACCAGTTCGAGGCTGGCAGTTGAATTGAGATAGTACTGAATTCTGATGGCATCGCTACCCGGACGTTCAACATAATCAAAATCAAAGAATGAATAGGAATTGAAAATATCATTTGGATTCCAAACAAAATTCATTCCCCAGTTGATTCTTTGTCGCCCAATAGTAGCCTGAAATTTACCCAGAGTAATGTCTGCAAATATGCGATCTATGCTGGTATTTATTATATAGGAGCTGTCAGCTGCCAAATTGAAGCTTAAGTCAAGCCATCCTCTGTCTATACTTATCAATTCATCATATCCCGGAAAATACTTTACAGTTTCACCGTATAACATCCTGTTTCTAAGCTCAATAGTGAGGTTTAGATTTGATCCCAGGTAGCCTTTAAAGTTAAGTCTGTTGTGCACAAGATTGTCTGAAATCCATTGTCCTTCGAGGTTTTCAAACATTACTGACTGCATATTAGAAGCATAGCCATTTAATGAAGCACTTAGCTGGCTTCTGGCAGGTAAGGCAGCCAGAGATGCCAGAATCATAATAAGAGCTATTTTATTATTCATGAGCTGCTATCGTTCTTTATCCTCAACAACAACTCCATCTTCAATGGTGATCACTCGTCGGGCTTTGTTGACAACACGAGCATCATGAGTAGAAAAAATGAATGTAATATTTTCTTCAATATTTAGCTTTTCCATAATGTCAAGAAGAGTTTCTGTTGATTTTGAGTCAAGGTTCGCAGTTGGCTCGTCAGCCAGAATGAATTTTGGTTTTGAAGCCAGGGCTCTGGCAACAGCTACTCTTTGTTGTTGACCTCCTGACAGTTTTCCCGGACGTGCATTCATGCGATCTCCTAGTCCTACTGCCTCCAGCAGTTCCTGTGAACGTTTGTCGCGGGCTTTCTTTGACTGGCCTTGCAAGTGCATAATAAACTCTACATTTTCCTTTGCAGTAAGTACAGGAATTAGGTTATAAGCCTGGAAAACAAAGCCGATGTTATGCATTCTGAAATCGATTTTTTGTCGACTGTTTAAGTTTCCCATTTGTTTTCCATCAATCAGTATTTCCCCAGACGTTGGTTCATCCAGTCCACCCAAAAGATTAAGAAGAGTAGTTTTTCCTGATCCTGAAGGACCAACAATGGCAGCAAATTCTCCGGGTTTGAAATTGATATTCACCCCGTTAACAGCAGTTACCGGAACGGTTTTTTTGTCGTCGTATATTTTGACCAGATCTTTGATTTCTATTATGTTCATTTTCCTTTAGTTTTTATTCTTATTCTGATCGAAGCGCATCGGCTGGGTTTAGTTTCAGTGCTTTCCATGCTGGATACACTGATGAAAGAACACCTGTAAGTACTACAAGTACGGTGACTTCGATATAGAAATCTACTCCTAGTGTTGGATAAAAGACTGCTGCGAAGCCCATTGCTTCAAAGCCCTCTTGAGCAAAGGCTGTCATATCAATTCCTGTTTTTGAAAAAAGTTCGATCAGTAGAACACTGATTCCGATACCTGCCGCTGCTCCTGTTAAGCAGAGAAGTACAGATTCAAGAATAATCATTGTGAATACCCTGAGCTTGCTCATTCCAACTGCCATGAGCATTCCAATTTCTTTTCCTCTTTCCATAACAACCATAAGCATGGTATTCACAATACCGAACCCGAGAGCAAGCAAGATGATGACAATAATAACGGTCATAATTACATCCATCATTTCATTCATCATGGCTATTGTTGGTTCCAGGGTTTTCCAGTCACTTGTTTCAAGATTTGGATAATTTTCTGATAGTAGAGCAGATAGTTCACTGACTTGTTCCACATCATTCATGAAAATTGCAATTTCATGAGCTGATCCTTTTTCTAAGCCTGTTAAGCCTATCAGGTCATTTTGTCTGACAAATACATTGGCTTGTTCAAAGGCAGAATTTTCTGTTCTGAAGATTCCGCATACTCTGAATGCCCCTCCGGTTAAATTTCCCTGGACATCTTGAAAGGTAATTACGACTTTTGATCTGACTTTTATCTTGAGTTTGTGGGCAAGCTCTTCTCCAATAAAAATTGGATTTCTTCGGGTGTTTTCAAAATAATATCCCACGCTATCAGCTTGAAACTTTTCCAATTCTGCTGGATCACTAATGCCAAATTGTTCAGTAATTTCATCTGTTGAAAGAAGGGTAGTGTATAGTTTTGAAACCTCTTTCTCCTTCAAAGGATCTATTCCAATAACATTTACTCCATAATTTGATGATGAGCTACCAATCATGGCTGTAATCTTCAATCTTGAAGAAACGGCCTTTACACTTTCTTGACTATTAATGAAATCGATTAACCCGGCCGGATTAGAAATTGAAAATCCAATTTCTGGATTTTCAAGATATTTAGGATTGTGAATCTGGATATGAGAAATTTCTTTTGTTAAGGCTTCTTCAAACCTTCTCTCTGCCATTCCTTTGTAAATGGCTGAAGAGAATAGTCCACCAACTAATCCTAATGTAATTGCTGTTACTACCACAAGACTTCTGACCCTGTTTCTCCAAATATTTTTCCAAGATATTGATGGTATCATTGCTTAATACTTTTTGTGTTGTTATGCTCTGAGAGCCTTGCTAACTTTTAAACGAGTAACAGATAATATGGGGAAGAATACGGCCAGGGATACAATAATCATAACCACGCCTGCCTGACTGAAAAAGTAGCTGGCTTCCCAGGCGGTTGGCATAATAGGTTCCATGCCAAACGACATGATTGTTTCTGCAGTTTCACCACTGAGGGTTATGGGGTGTATGTATAGTTCGTAAACTATAGGCAAGCTCAGTACAGCTCCTGACAAAGCACCTAAGAAACCAATCATTATCATCTCAAGAGCGAGAATTCCTCCAAGTCTTTGTTTTTGCATACCTACAGCTACCATTACTCCAAATTCTTTGCGTCTTTCTGCTGTCATCATTTGAACGGTACCAAATACGCCAAATCCTACAATCATATATAGCAAGAACAGCATGATAAGGCCTCCTGCATTATCTCCTTCAATTTGTTGTACAAGTTGGGTTAGTATTTTTTTCCAGCTTCTTACATCATATTGATCCCCAAGCTTTTCCTGAAGGTTCTTAACGGTCTGATTCATTTTTTTCTCTTCTTTCAGATCCAAAGAAATAGATGAAATCATGTTAGGCGCAGAATAAAACTCCTGACAAAGAGGGAGGTCCATTATGATCATTTTGTTGTCAAGGTCGGGAGAAGGAAATTTCAGAATTCCCTTAACCACAAATAGGTCTGCAGCACTTACTCCATGATATCCCTGAGAAAACAGGATCACAGAATCGCCTACAGAAGTTTTGAGATAAGATGCCAGTCGCTCTGAAACCAGAACTCCCTGATCGCCCTTTCTTAGGAAATCACCCTGTACGATTTTGGATGATAAGCCTGTCAGCTGATCATCTCTTTCAGGATCTGTGCCTACTACCATCACTCCTTTGGTTTGATTTCCAGAAGAGGCCAATGCGAATGACTCAAGGCGAGGAAGAGCTAGTGTAACATTTTCGTCTTTTTCAATTTCAGAAAGCATATTTGGACCCAATTTGATTGAGTTCTCAATACTTTCATCGCCCTTGTATTTATCATCGAAAATTTGAATGTAACCGGTATACGCCTGCACCACATTATCTACCATATTGCCGTATGATCCAAGTTGTATGGATCTCATCAAGATGGCGAAGAATACGGCAAAAAAAATGGATGCTGTGGTAATCAAGGTCCGGCGCTTATTACGCCAGATATTCCTCCAGGCCATTTTAAAATAATACTTCATACGCTTTATGTCTTATGTCTTTTGCCTTTTGTCTTACCTAAGTCGCTTCATGTTTTGCTGAGAAAAGAAGGAGTCTTTGATGTCGACATCAAAGTCCATTTCTTTTATTCTGACAATAGTTTTTTGATCGGGTTCATCCGCAGGAATAATCTCGTAAATTGTAGGGATTAAACGATTGTCCATTACCTTGATACTGCCCAATTTCTCAGTCCTTACCAGATATCCATCTTCATCGTAATACTCATGCTTCATGAAAATATAATCTTTCTTTGAAACCCAGGTGACCACTTTCCCCCAAACAATATTGGATTCTTCAGCAGGAATCATTTCGATGATATGGCATTCTCTGTCTTCTATGCTTTCGTCTCCAATAAATTTTTGCTGGTAATCAAGCACAAGTGAAGTTTCATTCAGAACATCATCATTAGTATAATCAGAACCCATCCAGCCTTGCGACATCATAGAAGGAGGAAGTTTGATCATCCTGCCTATTCCTGGCAGATAATTCCACATATCACTGCCACGTTTCAAAAATGACATACCCTTTTCCTTTGCCGGCGAAGTAACCAGAGTTATAGCATATTCATCACCTTTGATCCAATTCTTGAATTCGAGAGTTCTTTCCCAGCCAGGTCTGACAATGCTCATGCTCATTGTGCTGATTGAGCTTTTGCCTTCCATGTTCTTATCTGCTTTTTCAATCACCTGCCTTGCACTCAATGTTTCTTGGCCTGCGACTGAAATGCTAAGAAATATTAGTGCGGTAATGAAGGTTGCACCCCTTATTGAATTATCTTTCATGATTATTATCTGATGTTATCTAGTACCCAAATATAGCTTTTTCTTTTTGTAACTTTTCAGGTAACATGAACGTTGTACACTTGACCTTAGCCCTATTATGACAGTAAAGGAATATAACCTTTGTGTGGATCAGTTCGCTGATGCTGTTTTTCGATTCATTTTGAAGAATATTCAGGATGAGGAAAAGGCGCGCGATGTTGTACAAGACACTTTTGAGCGATTGTGGATAAATGCCAAAAAGGTTGATGGAAATAAAGCTAAGTCATATTTGTTTACTACTGCATATCATGCAATGATTGACCAAATAAGAAAAGATAAAAGGCAAACAGATTTTGAGCATGTTGATCCGGCTAGTTATTCGCATAATGAACAGTATTCAGACCTCAAGGAGATATTGAATGAAGCAATTGAAAAACTTCCAACTAAGCAAAGATCAGTAGTGATGTTAAGAGATTATGAGGGGTATTCATATAAGGAGATTTCTGAGATTACAGCTTTGAGTGAATCTCAGGTAAAAGTTTACATATACAGAGCCAGGGTATTTTTGAAAAATTACATAGGATCAATGGAACAAGTAGTTTAATGGAAAAGATCACGAGAAATAACATAGAAGCATGGATGCTGGATTATCAGGAGGGAAACCTCTCTGATGGCATGATAGATGAGCTTATGGCATTTCTGAAATCCAATCCTGATATCCAGATTGATCCTGACTTTTCTGATTTTCAGACTCTTGAAGCTCCTGAGCTGTCATTTTCAAGAAAGGCTGATTTGTTCAGAACAGATCTTAATTTACCAGAATTATCAGAAGATGAGATTGAATGTATCTCCAGGATAGAAGGGGATATGATTCTTTCTGAAGAAAAGGCTTTTGATGAAAGCCTGGAAACAGATACCAAAAAGGCGATGTTGCTTTCTGCCTTGAAACAATCTGTACTGATAGCGGATACCGGGATTGTTTGTGAGAATAAATCTAGCTTGCACAAGAGAGTGATTCTGATTCCAAGGTTTGTTTACGGACTAGTGTCAGCAGCGGCTATACTTATTTTTGCATGGTTTGTGTTCTCTCCAGGTAGTGAGATTGTTCAGGATCCACAGCAAATAGCTAAGGAGGCACGTCAGATTATTTATTTGAATAAGATTGTCAACCCATCAAAATTCGACAAAATTGCATCGGCTAATCCGCTTAAGACTATAGCCAAGCCTGGTGATATTTCGATTTTGGAATCAATAGTTAATCCGGAGTTTGATTTAGCAAGTATTTCACTAGCAGGAAAACTCCCAATTCGATTGATAAATTCTTCTTCAAGAGTTGCTGATAAATCGTATGCCTTCATTTATCGAACTCTTCCTTATCCTGAAGATGTTGAATATCAAACACTATTGGCTTATTCTGGAAAAGTAATAAGAGAACGGATTCTTGGTCAGGATGCTGATTTTGTTCAACAAACGAAGTTCAGTATATGGGAATTGGCAGATGTTGGGATCGAGAAGATTTCTGATTTCTTGTCGATCCCAGTAGAAATGGATAGAGAGTATAATGACAGAGGACAATTAGAATCCATAGCATTTGATTCACCATTAATGGCATTCTCTACACCTATTAGTGGAAGAAGAAGTAGGTAAATTCAATTGAACTTGTAACTTTTTGAACCATCACATCGTCTTATTGTCGAATTATGAAAATTATTAAATCAATAAATATGAAACGATTTACATCTCTTGCACTGGTATTATTGTTTGGCATTGGAATCAGTGTTTATTCACAAGAAGCAGATACTTCTAAGGTTAGAATAGGAAAAAAGAAATACACTATAATTGTGGATGACGGCAAGGAAGTTAGAATTATTACAGATGATAATAATATGGTGGAAGAAGAAATTGAAGAGATTGTGATTCATGAGCATGCAACTGAGCGCAAGCATAAAAAGAGAATGGATGGAACATGGGAAGGTTTTGAGTTTGGATTAACAAATTTTGTGAATTCTGATTTAGGTTTAGACCTTCCGGCTGACGCAGGATTTATGGATGTTGATATGGGACGTTCATGGGGATTCAGCTTGAACTTTGCCGAGAAATCTTTGGGTTTTGCAAGTAATTACTTTGGTGTTGTTACTGGTCTGGGACTGGAATACAACAGGTATATTCTTCTTAATGATGTGAAAATCACAGAGGTAGATGGACTTATGACAGGAGTGCCCGTTGACATGAATTTGGATAATAACAGATTGAGCACAACATATATTAATTTGCCTCTGATGGCTGAAGTACAAATTCCTGTTTATGGTGAGAATAAACGTGTTATTCTTTCAGGTGGCGTAATTGGTGGTTTGAGAATTGGATCCAGACAAGTTCAAAAGTTTATCAATAACGGCGAAAAGGAAAAAATTAAGACTAAGGATACGTTTAACCTCAGAGATTTCAGGTATGGCTTTACTGCCAGAGTAGGTTATGGCGATGTTGCATTATTTGCTAATTATTACCCTCAAACAATGTTCAACGACGGAATGGGTCCGGATATTTATCCTATAACAGTTGGGATTCATTTCGGAGACTAATCATTAAACAGCTAGAAATAGAGTAGAGAAAGATGGTTTAGGTTGAGGTCGGTTCTGATATTCAGAACCGACCTTTTTTTTTATCTTCGGGCATGAGTATTTTGTCAGATAGTGAGAAATTAAGATACCATCGTCATTTGCTGCTTGAGGAGGTTGGAGAATCAGGACAGGAAAAAATTAAAAGAGCCAGAATTCTGGTTGTAGGTGCTGGCGGCTTGGGTTGTCCGGCTATTCAATATCTTACTGCAACAGGAGTTGGCCATCTTACTATTATGGATGATGATGTTGTTGATATCTCAAATCTGCAACGACAGGTATTCTATGGTATTAAAGACTTAGGAAAACATAAAGCCATTATAGCTTCAGCTCTTATGAAATCAATGAATCATAAAGTTGACATTGAGCAGGTTGTTATCAGAGCTAGTTATAAAAATGCTTTAGACATAGTAGCAAAACATGATCTGGTAATTGATTGTACAGATAATTTCCAAGCTAGATATGTATTGAGTGATGCCTGTGTGTTGAGAGATAAACCTCTTGTACATGCCTCTGTTTATAAGACTCAGGGCCAGTTGTCTGTTTTTAATTATCATGATGGTCCTAGTTACAGATGTCTTTTCCCTCAGCCCGACAATGAGAATCTTGAGCAAAGTCCTTTGTCGGGTATCTACAGTATATTACCCGGAATCATGGGTTTAATGCAAGCTAATGAAGCTTTGAAGATCATTCTGGGACAGGGTAAGGTACTATCAGGACAATTGTTGATATATGATGTAATGAGTCAGCAATTTAATTTCCTTAGAATTAAGAAAAATCCGAATAACTTTATAGCGGAGAATATTTTAAAAAATTTTTGAATACCACTTGAAATAATTTAAACATGAGGCTTTTATTAATCAGCAATTCCACTAATGCAGGTGAGGCATATCTTGATTATCCAAAATTTGACATACAGAGCTTTTTAGGTTCCGGAATAAAGAAAGTACTATTTATTCCATACGCCGGAGTTACTTTTTCCTTTGATGATTATGCCAAGAAGGTTCAAGAGCGATTTGATGAGATTGGATATGAAGTTGACTCTATACACCTTCATGCTGATCCGGTAAAAGCTGTAAAGGAAGCTGATGCAATTGTTATTGGTGGGGGAAATACCTGGCAATTGACCAGGATGATCCATGATCAAAAACTGATTGACCCTATCCGCGAAAAAGTATTAACTGGTACACCTTTTGTTGGCTGGAGTGCAGGATCAAATATGGCATGTCCAACAATAAAAACTACCAATGATATGCCTATTGTTGATCCTCATGGTTTTCATGCCTTGCATCTTATCCCATTCCAGATAAATCCACATTACCTTGATGCTAATCCTGATGGCCATGCAGGCGAAACCAGGGAGCAGAGAATAGAAGAATTTCTGGAGGTGAATCAGGATACGGTTGTTCTTGGTTTACGTGAAGGCACGATGCTGTTGGTACGTAACACCAAAATAGAATTGATCGGGCCCCGTCCGTCGCGGATTTTCAAGTTTGGAGAAAACCCGATCGAAGTTAATCCTGGTGAGGATCTGAGCTTTCTTTTCTGATAATTGTCGCCCCTTTATTTTAGAACTTACTACATTTGAATTATGTATGAGGGCTTAGTTATTAAAACAACCGGTTCATGGCATAGTGTGAAAACCAATTCTGGTCAGATTATCTCTTGTACCATTAAGGGGCGGTTTAGAATTAAGGGAATCCGTCTGACCAATCCGGTAGCTGTAGGGGATATAGTGGAGTTTATTAAGGATGATGGACAGGAAAAAGGTGTGATTGTTAAAATACATCCCAGGAAGAATTATATTATCCGAAAATCAATTAACCTTGCCCGTGAAGCACATATTCTGGCAGCCAATATTGATCAGGCTTTGCTCATGGTTAGCTTGAGAGAACCAACAACTTTTTCAATGTTTATTGACCGGTTTTTGGTTTCAGCTGAGGCCTATAAAATCCCTGTTGTCCTGATATTTAACAAAACTGACATATACCAGAAAGAGGATTTTAAAACTTTGGAGGAATGGAAAGGGATTTATGAAGCAGTTGGGTATCCCTGTTATGATACTTCTGTTTTGCAATCAAAAGGAATAGACAATGTCAGCCAATTATTATCGGGTAAGATATCTGTTATAAGCGGTAATTCAGGAGTTGGAAAGTCGAGTCTGATCAATACCCTGCTTCCTGAAGCCATTTTGAAAACTGCAGAAATATCCAGCTCTCATCTAACAGGAAAGCATACTACTACTTATCCTGAAATGTTGCTGCTTGAAGCCGGAGGATATATTATTGACACGCCTGGTATTCGAGGGTTTGGGATAATAGATATTGGCAAGGAAGAATTGTATCATTTTTTCCCTGAGATATTTGAAGTCTCAAGTAATTGTAAATATCATAATTGCACACATTCTCATGAACCTGATTGTGCGGTTGCGGTGGCTGTTGAGGAAGGAAAGATTTCCTTTATGCGTTACAATAATTATCTGGCAATGTTAACAGACGATGATGATAAATATCGAAAAACACCTTGGTAGAATGACTTTTAAACCACCTATATATTTAGATTATAACGCAACAACACCTGTTGATCCTGAGGTGATTGAGGCTATGGAGCCATTTTTTAGAGAGCATTTTGGTAATCCAAGCAGCTCGCATTACTATGGTTCAGTAACCCGTACAGCCATTGAAAAGGCCAGGTTGCAGCTAGCTAAGCTTATATCTGCAAAGCCACAAGAAATAGTATTTACCAGTGGAGGTACAGAATCTAATAATATGGCTATCCAGGGCGTGGCTTTTGCCAATCAGCATAAGGGTAAACATATCATTACTTCATCTGTGGAACACCCGGCTGTCTCTGAGGTTTGTAGATATCTTGAGGATTTTGGTTTCATTATTACCAGGGTGCCGGTTGATGGATATGGGATGATTAATCCTGAAGATGTCAGGCAAGCCATAAGAAAAGATACTATACTGATCAGCATTATGGATGCCAATAATGAGGTTGGAACTATTCAACCTATCAAGGAGATTGCTGCCATAGCCCGCAAACATAATATCATAATACATACTGATTGTGCACAGTCGCTCGGAAAGTCCTCAGTGAGTGTTGAAGACCTTGGTGTGGATTTGCTTTCTGTGGCCGGACACAAGCTTTATGCGCCTAAAGGTGTAGGTGCACTTTTTCTCAGGGAGGGTGTTAGAATTAAGAAGATATTTCATGGAGCTGATCATGAACAGAATACCAGACCAGGAACTGAGAATGTACTGGAAATTGTTGGTCTCGGACATGCATGTGAAATTGCTCAAAGAGATCTTGAAGTCAATATACAAAGAATGCAATCTGCAAGAGACCTGTTGGAATCTGAATTGTCAGATGCTTTTCCTGAAATGCGAATCAACGGTCATCCAGAGCACAGGTTACCAAATACTTTGAATGTCTCTTTCAGAAATATGGAGGCATCCTCGCTCCTTCTTGCAATGGATGGAGTTGCTGCTTCAGCCGGAGCAGCATGTCATGCTGATGAAGTACTAATTTCTCCAGTACTGCAGGCAATGGATATTCCGGTTGATTGGGCCATGGGAACGATTCGTTTTTCAACAGGAAAGAATACAAGCAAAGATGAAATTCATAAGGCTGTTCATGAAATTATTCTGAAAGCAAAGCAGTTTATGCCAGATGATGAAGAAGAGTCTATCCTTGAAGAAACTGACGGAGAGGTTAAATTGACACAGTTCACACATGGTCTGGGCTGTGCTTGTAAACTTCGTCCGCAAGATCTTGAGCAGGTACTGAAATCCATGCCGGTTCCAACAGGAGAAAATATTCTGCTTGGACCTGAGAATGCCGATGATGCCGCAGTGTATTTGATAAATGATGACTTGGCTGTGGTGCAAACGGTTGATTTTTTTACGCCTGTTGTAGATGATCCTTATCAGTTTGGAGCCATAGCAGCCACGAATGCACTTAGTGATATATATGCTATGGGTGCAAGTCCTTCTTTTGCCTTGAATATTGTGGGATTTCCTGCTAAGCGTCTTCCATTGAGTGTTTTAGAACAGATTATGAAAGGAGCTTCAGACAAAGCTACTGAGGCTGGTATACCTATTTTGGGCGGACACACAATTGAGGATAATGAGCCAAAATTTGGAATGGTGGTTTCTGGATTTATTCATCCAGACAAACTATGGAAGAATGAAGGAGCCCGTCCCGGGGATTTGATTATTCTGACTAAACCTATAGGGCTGGGGATTATGGCTACAGCTCTGAAAAGAGGATTACTGGATCAGGATCAGATTAATGTAATAAGTGATTTAATGACCCAATTGAATAAGGTTCCTTCTGAATTGATTCGGGATCTTGATATCCATGCTTGTACAGATGTTACCGGATTTGGTTTGCTCGGACACCTATTGGAGGTTGTGCGTGCTAGTAATGTTTCAGTTGATTTGCGGGCTGATGAGGTCCCACAGATACAGGGTGCGTCAGAGCTCATTGCTGCCGGAGTTATTCCTGGAGGAACAAAAAATAATCTCAGCTTTGTCAAGGCAGACTTGAATATTCATCCGGATATAAGTGATAATATGCTTTTGCTACTAGCTGATGCACAAACTTCTGGTGGTCTGTTGATTTTTTCTGAGCCAGAGCAAGCCAGGATCATAGAGGAACGCTTTCAGGCTAATGGATTGTTTGCCAAAGTTGTTGGTAAAGTAAAAGCTATTGAAGATAAACTTATTAATATACTATAGTTATGACTTCACATGAAATAGATTATAAGATACTGGGTAATGATATCCAGATGGTAGAAGTGGAACTTGATCCACAGGAAACAGTAATAGCTGAGGCGGGCACCATGGTTTACATGGATGAATCTATTCGTTTTGAAGCAAAGATGGGCGACGGTTCTCAGGCAAATCAGGGTTTGTTGGGAAAATTGATTTCTGCCGGATCGCGTGTTCTGACAGGTGAGAGTTTGTTTCTGACTCATTTTACTAATGATGGATTCGCAAAAGCCCGGGTAGCATTTTCTGCACCTTATCCTGGTACGATTATACCTGTTGATCTGAAAACACTGAGGTCGCCGCTAGTAGTGCAAAAAGATGGGTTTTTGTGTGCAGCTAAGGGCACAAAATTCTCCATAGTTTTTAATCGAAAATTAGGTGCCGGACTAGTAGGTGGCGAAGGTTTTATTTTACAGAAGCTTGAAGGCGATGGTAAGGCTTTTGTTCATGCCGGAGGCACAGTTATCCGAAAGGATCTGAATGACGAACTGCTAAGAGTAGATACAGGCTGTGTTGTAGCTTTTGAGAATACCATAGATTTTGATGTTGAGAAAGCAGGAAGTATGAAGTCAATGATATTTGGTGGAGAGGGATTGTTTGTGGCAACACTACGAGGTACCGGAACTGTTTGGCTTCAATCTATGCCGATAAGGAAGTTAATTCAGGCACTTGCTCCCTATGGCAGAAATGCCGGCAAAGAGAATCAATCAATATTAGGCCAGTTTCTTGAACGGTAATGGTAGAAAAAATCGAAATATCAGAATTTCTGAAGCGAGGCAAACAATCACCAATTATTGATGTTCGTTCACCTGCTGAATTCAAAAAAGGGCATATCCCAGGAGCAACTAATCTTCCATTATTCGAAAATAAGGAGCGTGAAATTGTTGGAATTCTTTATAAGAATAAGAGTCGTCAGGATGCAATCAGAAAAGGACTGGAGATTGTTGGTCCGAAAATGACTGCAATGGTTGATCAGGCAATTTTATTAGCCGACAAAGGCGAGATTCTGATACATTGTTGGAGAGGTGGCATGAGAAGCGCCTCAGTGGCCTGGCTGTTTGAATCAGTTGGCTTACAAGTTTACCTACTTGAAGGTGGATATAAACAGTATCGAAGTTTTATCAGGGAGACAATGTTTCAAAATCGTAAACTGTTGGTTCTGGGCGGACTTACGGGTAGTGGCAAAACTATATTGATCAAGGCTTTAATGGCAGCCGGAGAACCAGCAATCGATCTTGAAGGCCTTGCTAATCACCGAGGTTCTGCTTTTGGAGGTGTGGGTCTTGGTAATCAGCCTAGTACAGAGTATTTTGAGAACCTTCTTCATGAGCAAATGGAAAAGCTTCCTGCAGATTCTATTGTTTGGGTAGAGGATGAGAGCAGGAGAATTGGAGAGCTGTTTCAACCTGAGTATTTTCATAATATTTTACGTACATCACCAGTCGCTTTTGTAAAGATAAGCGATGTAGAAAGACGAAAAATTCTAGTGGAGGAATACGGCAATCAACCTCATGATGAACTAATAGAGTCAGTTAAATTATTGACCAAACGGGCAGGAGGCTTGATAAGCAAACAAGCTTTGTTGGCATTGGATGAAAGAGACTATGGAAAAGTAGTGGATTTGCTGCTTCCATATTATGATAAACAATACTTTTTTGGGATAAAGCAACGATCAAATACAAGTATTCACGAAATAAACCTAGCAGAACTGTCTGATTCAGCAAAAATTATAGCTTTGACGCAACTCAAACAAAAGATTGCAGTAAGAAAATATTGAGTAGCATACAATATTGAACGATATTGACTCGTTGTAATAGATGACTCAGTCTAAACCCTAGTACTAACAAATAAGCTGCGGAACTTGCAAATATACACCCACAAACAACGCTGGAAGGCTGTACTCTTCATTGTTGCCATAATTATTGGTGTAGCTACAACCTGGTATATTAATATTCTGGTTCAGGAATTAGCAGAAGAGGAGAGAAACAAAATAGAAATCTGGGCTAAAGCTACAGAGTATCTTGCCACACCAGATCTTGAGAGCGGAAAGCATCAGGCATTTTTTCTAGATATTATTCAAAACAATAATACTATTCCTGTTATTAAGGTCGACGAGGAAGGATCGATTAACAGTGTTAGGAACTTGCGTCTTTATGATGAGAACAATAAGATAATTGATGGATCTTTTCTGGGATCATTGAGTAAAAAAAGTCAAAAATTCCTTGATCGTCAGCTGGCGATAATGAAAGACAAAAATGAGCCTATAACCATATATATGCCTGAGGACAGGCAGTATCTGTATTATAAAGACTCTGTGGTATTGACTCGTATTCAATACTTTCCATTTTTACAATTAGCCATAATCTTTCTGTTTATCCTTGTGGCATATTTTGCATTCAATTCGTCGAGAAGAGCAGAACAAAATCAGGTTTGGGTTGGTATGTCAAAAGAAACGGCACACCAGCTGGGAACACCAATTTCATCATTAATGGCCTGGCTTGAGCTGATGAAAATGAAAGAAACTGATCAGCGTCTGTTGTCAGAAGTTGAGAAGGATGTGCATCGTCTTGAAACTATTGCTGACCGTTTTTCTAAGATAGGATCTGCTCCTGTGTTAATACCTGAAAATTTGCTTCTCATTTTGAATCATTCGGTAAACTACCTCGAAAAACGATCATCAGATAAAATTGAGTTTGACCTCCAGTTTGGAGATTTTGACGAACTGTTTGTTCCACTGAATGTCTCTCTTTTTGAGTGGGTTGTAGAAAACTTATGCAAAAATGCCATAGATGCTATGGGTGGGGTTGGTAAAATTACGATATCAGTAAAAGATCAGGGACAGGTGGTTTATGTGGATATTGCTGATGCTGGGAAAGGTGTTCCTAAAACTAATTATAAACTGATATTCCAGCCGGGTTATACTACCAAACCCCGAGGATGGGGCCTGGGCTTATCTTTGGTCAAAAGGATCATAGAAAACTATCATAGCGGAAAGATCTTTGTTAAAAGTTCAGAAGTCAATAAGGGATCAACTTTCAGGATAGTTCTGAAAAAGTAGTATCACTTTTTTTTTCAAGATATCTTTTATAGCTTTGCACGGCAATTTTTTAAGCATCAAATGGCCCGTTTAAATACATTCAAAATCCAGTTCCACTCTTTTGAAATTGGAGTACATGAGATGGTTTTTGATGTGAATGATTCGTTCTTTGTGTTTTTTGAAGATAGTGAAGTTAGTCGAGGTCAGGTTGAAATTTCTGTTATAATGACCAAATCAGAGAGACAAATGCAATTTGATTTACATTTGTCTGGAGAGGTAGAAGTTGTTTGCGACAGATGTTTGGATCCCTTCAGTCAGCCTATTGATTCCAGATTTACCATGGTTGGCAAATTTGGGGATGGCAATAGCGAAGACGAGTTGGATGTTATATGGATTCCACGGGGAGATCATGAGCTTGATCTGGCAGGCTACATTTACGAGTATATTATACTTAGTTTACCAATAAAAAAGGTTCATCCTGATAATGAGGATGGACAATCAGCTTGTAATCCGGATATGTTGGATAAGCTTAGTGAGATTGTTTTAATAGTTGACGAATAAATAATAATTTAATAATTAGTGAGATGGCACATCCAAAGCATAAGATTTCCAAGCAGCGGAGAAATAAGAGAAGAACTCATTATAAAGCCACACCGGTTCAATTGTCAGCCTGTTCAAATTGTGGAACAGCTGTTCAGTACCATCGTGTTTGTCCAGAGTGTGGACATTACCGCGGTAAGTTAGCAATTGATCAGGAGGTAACTGCTTAGTCTGGTTATGAGACCATCCGACATGAGAATCGGGTTGGATATTATGGGGGGTGATTTTGCACCCGAGGCTACGGTCAAAGGTGCGATTATGGCCCGGCGAGAGCTACCAGCCCATGTTAACCTGGTGCTGTTTGGAGATGAGAAAATCATCATCGAGCAGTTTTCTTCTATTGGAGAAAATCCTGATGAATTTGAGATAATTCATTCCTCCCAAAAAATTGAAATGGGCGACCATCCGGTTAGGGCTTTGTCGCAAAAACCGGACTCTAGTATCTCTAAAGGCTTTGGTATGTTAGCCTCTGGAGAGCTTGATGCTTTTTGTAGTGCCGGTAATACAGGTGCTATGCTGGCAGGTGCAATGTTTACCATTAAACCAATTCCGGGATTAATCAGACCGGCAATAGCTGTTGCTCTTCCTCAGAAAGATGGTGGTTATAACCTCCTGCTGGATGTAGGATTAAATCCTGATGCTCGTCCTGATGTGCTGTACCAATATGGCATAATGGGTTCATTATACTCACAATATGTGTATGGAATTGAAACACCCAAAGTTGGACTATTGAATATTGGCTCTGAAGAAGATAAAGGAAATCTACTTACTAAGTCGGCCTATCAACTGATGAAAGGAAACCCGGATTTTGACTTTTTGGGAAATGTTGAGGGTAATGAGTTGTTTTTCAATCGCGTTGATGTAGTAGTTTGTGATGGATTCACAGGAAATGTGGTTCTTAAGCAAGCTGAATCATTTTATAACCTGATGCATAAGGTCGATAATGGAGATTCTTTCTTTGAGAAATTCAACTATGAGAATCTGGGGGGTACTCCGATTCTGGGTATTGGTTCTCAGGTTTTGATTGGCCATGGAATATCAAGTCCAACTGCGATAAAAAATATGCTGATTCAGAATAAGAAGATTGTAGAATCTGGTTTGATCACAAAACTCAAAAAAGCGTTTAAATAATGAGGAATATTCATGCTGCCATAACTGGTGTTACCGGTTATGTACCTAAAGACATTCTCTCAAATGCTGATATAGAGAATCTGGTTGATACTACCGATGAGTGGATAACCACACGTACTGGTATTAAGGAAAGAAGAATATTAAAAGAGCCTGGTAAAGGTACTTCAGACATGGCTGTTCCGGCTGTTGAAGAACTTTTGCGAAAAACAGGAACCCTACCCGAGGAAGTTGATATTCTTATTTGTGCTACAGTAACTCCTGATATGCAGTTTCCTGCTACTGCCAATATTATTTGTGATAAAGTAGGCATCAAGAATGCTTACAGTTTTGATATTTCAGCTGCGTGCTCAGGCTTCCTTTTTTTACTTACCGTTGCTTCAAAGTTTATTGAAACCGGTTCAGCTAAAAAAATCATCTGTGTTGGAGCTGATAATATGACATCAATTACCAATTATCAGGATCGATCAACTTGTCCGCTTTTTGGCGACGGAGCTGGTGTAGTTATGCTTGAGCCAAGTGAAGAGTATGGAATCCAGGATCATCTTCTTAAAGTAGATGGATCAGGACGGAACTTTCTATATCAGAAATCAGGAGGATCTGTTTCTCCTGCTTCTCATGAAACAGTTGAGCGTCGTGAGCATTTTGTTTTTCAGGAAGGACAAACTGTCTTTAAGGTAGCTGTAACCAAGATGGCTGATATTGCCGTCGAAATGATGGAAAAGCACAATATTCAATCTGATGATCTTACCTGGCTGGTTCCTCACCAGGCAAATCTGAGAATTATTGAGGCTGTTGCCAGAAGAATGGGCATTAAGCGTGAACAGGTTATGATCAATATTCAGAAGTACGGAAATACTACTGACGCAACTATCCCGTTATGTCTCTGGGAATATGAAGATCAGCTGAAAAAGGGCGATAAGCTCATTTTAACAGCCTTTGGAGGAGGATTTACATGGGGAGCAATTTATTTGACTTGGGCTTATGATTCAAAATAGTTTTTATTCATTCAGCTTTTTGATATTTTTGTCCTAAATTTCATTGATCATGGCAAAAGAAATGGAAACAGCAAACAATATTAACCTGGTTTCGGTCGGCACAAAGGTCACTGGAGATGTTGAATCCTCATCAGGAATACGAATTGACGGACAATTAAAGGGGAAGATTACTATCCGTGGAAAAGTTGTTATCGGTTCTCCCGGAGCGGTAAACGGTGATATCGTTTGCCAGCATATCGAAGTCTCCGGAAAGGTGAGCGGAAACATCCAGGCCTCAGAATTGGTTAGCCTGAAAGCTTCGGCTGTAATTCAAGGTGAAATCGTAACAAAAAAACTGGCTATTGAACCGGGTGCGGTTTTTACTGGTTCCTGTAAAATGGATGGTAACCCGGATGGTAGTCAAAAAGAAATCACAAGAAAATAAGCAGGGGAAAAACCAAAATCCATTGCGTGAGTATGCACGGTATTCAAACCTGGCATTCAAATGGATTGCTGTGATTTTAGTGGGCTTTTTCGGAGGCATGAAATTGGATGAGTTACTAAAACTTGAATTTCCGGTATTTACTTTAGTCCTGGCAGTGTCAGGGCTTTTTTTATCCCTTTACTTATTGATTAAAGAATTGAAATAAATAAGATAATTATTGAGATGAAATACTCTAACTATCTGTACCGCTTAGCTGGACTAGCAGCTGTGCTACTTATTCTGATTATTGCATTAGGTAATACTGTGTTATCAGAATACTATCTGCCTATTCACCCTTGGATGGTTGGACTTTTTGCTTTTGTAAGCGGATTGGAGCATTGGTATCTTATGAAGTCGATTAAAAATCACCCCAATCGCTTTTCAAATGTATTTATGGCTGCTTCTGCAATAAAACTTTTATCCTTGCTGTTTGTTACGGTTATTTACCTTGTTATTGATAAAAGCAAAGTATTACCTTTTGTTGGTGTATTGTTCTCATTATATGTAATTTTCACAGGTTTCGAAGTAAGAGCATTACAAAAACTCGTTAAGGGCAATAGCTAATTTTTTTTACCTTTGAACTTTCCTGTAAATGGGATATTGGTAAGTATGCAAATGAAGAAATTATTGACCGTATTACTGATCTTTTCTTTCAGCGCTTTTAGCTTGGTTGCACAGGATCATGCTGAAGAAGAATCAGGCTTTAATCCTGGAGTCTTTATGCTGGAGCATGTGATGGACTCTTATGAATGGCATATACTGACTGTTGGGGAAAAGCATATCAGTGTTCCGTTACCAATTATTCTCTTCTCAAAAGAATCTGGATTGAATGTTTTTATGTCATCCAAATTCCATCACGGTCATAGTTCTTATAAAGGGTATATGATTGCTAATGAGGGAGATAATGAAGGAAAAATTGTTCCTGCTGATGAACATGGCCATGAAGTAGTTGGAGCTGAGCTCCCACTGGATTTTTCAATTACGAAAACGGTGACAGCCATGTTTGTGAGTCTGGGCTTGCTATTGTGGATTTTTCTTGCGGTAGCCAGAAAGTATAATCGAAACCCAAATACTGCTCCAAAAGGATTGCAATCAGCCTTGGAGCCTATTATTATTTTTGTACGTGATGATATCGCTATTCCCTCTATCGGAAAAAAGAGGTATGAAAAATTCATGCCGTTCTTGTTAAGTGTGTTTTTCTTTATTCTGTTGAATAATTTGATGGGCATCATTCCGATTCCTCCAGGTGGAGCAAATGTGACAGGTAATATTGCTATTACCGCTGTTCTGGCAATTGCTACCTTCCTGATAACTACCTTTTCTACAAATAAGCATTATTGGAAGCATATTTTTAATGCCCCCGGTGTACCATGGTGGTTGAAATTTCCAATTCCACTCATGCCTTTTATTGAGTTGCTGGGAGTGTTTACCAAACCTTTGGTTTTGAGTATCCGACTATTTGCAAATATGCTTGCAGGACACTTTATCGTGCTTAGTTTCATTGCTTTGATATTTATTTTTGGACAAATTCACTGGATAGCTGGATATGGTGTATCTGTGATTTCTGTTCTGTTTTATATTTTCATGACGATGCTTGAGTTACTGGTTGCATTTATCCAGGCTTATGTATTTACCCTATTGTCTGCCCTGTATTTTGGGATGGCAAAAGAAGAAGGACATTAAATTTTCTGTATCCTAAATAATAAGTACTATGATTTCATTATTTGTTTTATTTCAAGCGGCAGCAGACCTGGTTCCAATAGCTCAAATGGGAGCAGGACTAGGAGCTGGTTTGGCAGCAATCGGAGCTGGTATTGGTATTGGCCAGATTGGTAATCGTGCAATGGAGGCAATAGCCCGTCAACCTGAAGCAGTTGGTGATATTCGTTCGAATATGATCGTATCTGCAGCACTGGTTGAGGGAGCGGCGTTCTTTGCTATGATCGTTTGTCTAATTATTGTATTTATGGCGTAAGCCTTTTGGTTGCAGTTCGGGGTAGCCGTTCTGCAACCATTTTTTTAATCTAGCAAAAACATTGACATGGGTTTAATTAGTCCCGCTTATGGTACGATTTTCTGGATGGTTCTTTCATTCGGACTGGTCTTTTTTATACTTGCTAAATTTGCTTGGGGACCAATTCTTAAAGGACTGAAGGGAAGGGAGGAGTCGATAGAAGAGGCTCTTCAGGCTGCCGAAAATGCCAGAAAAGAAATGGCTGCATTGAAGGCAGATCATGAGAAAATTATGACAGAAGCACGTGCTGAAAGAGATGTTCTTATGGTTGAAGCCAGAAAGATGAGAGATGAAATGCTTGAAGCAGCACGTTCAGAGGCAGTAAAGGAGGGTGAAAAGATGCTTGAAAATGCAAGAAAATTAATAGAGAGTGAAAAAGTTAGTGCAATAGGTGAAATTAAGGAGCAGATTTCAGTTCTTTCAGTTCAGGTGGCAGAAAAAATTCTACGTAAGGAATTGAGTGATAACACCAAAAGAGATGCATTGATGAATGATATGCTTAAGGATTTGAAGCTGAATTAATTATGAATGATAGTTCAATAGCTGTCCGCTACGCTAAAGCCTTATATGCATCGGCTCGTGAATTTAAACTTACTGAGCAGGTGCTTGCTGATTTGAAATATATCGATAAGCTGATACAAGAAACACCTGAATTTTCTGAGTTTATTCAGAGTCCTGTTGTACAAGTGAGCGATAAGCTGTCTATTTTGAATGATATCTTTAAGAATCATTGCGAAGAGCTGAGCTTTCGATTTCTGGAGCTAATTACAAGAAATAAGCGAGAGAGTTATTTGCCGGCAATGATCAGAAAGTTCTTTTATCTGTACAGGAAAGATCAGGGAATCATCAGTGCAAAATTGACCACTGTTACAAAAAGCCAGACCGATAGCCTTGAGAAAATTAAGATCTTGTTGAAGCAAAAATATAATGCAGAAGTTGAGCTTGAAGAACTAAATGATCAGGATCTGATAGGAGGATTTGTCCTTCGGGTTGATGATGAGCAACTTGATCTCAGTATTGCTTCTCAATTGAAAAAAATCAGACGTGAACTAGACCAAACTATTATTCAATAATGCAAGTGCTATGAAACGTTTCTTTAAATGGTTGCTAACTATATTCCGTCCGGATTCAAAGAAATATGTAAAAAATATTCAGGGAGGGAGTGATTCAAATAATTCGAAATCATCCTATTCAGCATCAAAAAGAAAACGTTCATTTCCAGCCGTATTAGCTTGGTCTCATAAGTCAGATATTATAGAAAACAATAAGGATAATCAGGGTGTATCCATTAGTATTTCAATGAAGCCGGATACCGGATTTCATGTATTAAATTTACCAGAAGCTCCCTTGGTGCAGTCTAGAAAAAAGGGCCTCTCAGCAGTTGCCCACAGATTGGAATTTATGGTTGATACAGATATTGAATCAACCGTGGCCTTCATTGAGGAGGCTAAAGGCAAAAAGCCTTTATGCTTTTTATATCGCTCAGGGCATGGAGATGTTGTTATTCTGGGTGAAGAAAATGGATTAGAGCTGATTGAATATGATGGCTCAAAAATAGAATTTAGCGGAGAGGAAACAGATGTTTTCTTCCATGTTTCCGAAGAGTGTTTTATCAAATTATTGCCCAATATTGAAAAATAGATAGGATTATGGCCCACATTAAACCTGCAGAAGTATCTGAAATATTAAAGAAGCAACTTGAAGGGATTCAGCTCAGCACCCAGATGGAAGAGGTAGGAACTGTTCTTCAGGTTGGTGATGGAATTGCCCGCGTATATGGTCTGTCAAATGTGCAGGCCAATGAATTAATAGAATTCGAAAATGGAGTAAAAGGGATTGTTCTAAATCTTGAAGAAGATAATGTTGGCGCCGTTTTACTGGGTCCAACCGAAGGAATTAGAGAAGGAGGATTGGTTAAGCGTACACAAAAGATTGCCTCTATACCTGTTGGTGAGCAGTTGCTCGGACGGATTATTAATACTATTGGAGAGCCACTTGATGGTAAAGGTCCGGTGCAAGGTGAGCTTCTTGAACTGCCTCTTGAAAGAAAAGCCCCGGGTGTGATTTTCCGTCAGCCTGTTAATGAGCCTCTTCAAACAGGGATCAAGGCAATTGATGCAATGATTCCGATTGGGAGAGGACAAAGGGAGTTGATTATTGGCGATCGTCAAACAGGTAAAACTGCAATTGCCCTTGATACCATTATCAATCAAAAAGAGTTTTACGATAAAGGTGAACCTGTATATTGTATCTATGTTTCTATCGGACAAAAGGGTTCAACTGTAGCTCAAATTGCTAAAACGCTTGAGCATTATGGAGCTATGTCTTATACAGTAATAGTTACTGCAACTGCTGCCGATCCTGCTGCTATGCAGTTTTATGCTCCATTTGCGGGTGCAGCTATTGGTGAGTTTTTTAGAGATACTGGCAGATCTGCACTCATAGTTTATGATGACTTGTCAAAACAAGCCGTATCATATAGAGAAGTTTCTCTGCTTCTTCGTCGCCCTCCAGGACGTGAAGCATATCCAGGAGATGTGTTTTATTTGCATTCTCGTTTGCTTGAAAGAGCAGCTAAAATCATTGAGTCTGATGAGATTGCTCAAAAAATGAATGACCTTCCTGATGCTTTAAAGGATAGAGTTAAGGGTGGAGGATCACTGACAGCACTTCCAATCATTGAAACACAAGCAGGAGACGTTTCAGCATATATACCAACTAATGTAATCTCTATTACTGACGGACAAATTTTCCTTGAATCCAGATTGTTCAACTCTGGTGTAAGACCAGCAATTAATGTTGGTATTTCAGTTTCACGTGTCGGTGGAGCAGCCCAGGTAAAGGCTATGAAAAAAGTTGCGGGTACGCTGAAACTTGATCAGGCACAATATCGTGAACTGGAGGCTTTCTCAAAGTTTGGATCAGATCTCGACGCTGCTACACTTGCTGTTCTGGGTAAAGGAGCACGAAATGTGGAGATTCTGAAGCAAGGACTTCATGAGCCTATGCCTGTAGATAAGCAAATAGCCATTTTGTTTTGTGGTACTCGTGGACTGATCTCGGATGTACCGCTTGATAAGGTTAAGGAGTTTCAGAATGATTTTCTGGAGTATCTTGAGCTGAAGGAAAAGAAGACACTAGCCGAATTGCTAACTGGGAAGATTACCCCTGATACAGAAGAAGTACTGAAGAATGCCGCTAAGGAATTTTCAGCAAAATATAAATAAGCAATGGCCAGCCTGAAAGAAATACGCACCAGAATAAGCTCGGTAAAATCTACCAGGCAGATTACCAGTGCAATGAAAATGGTTTCAGCGGCTAAACTCAAAAAGGCTCAGGATTCCATTCTCCAAATGCGTCCGTATGCTAGAAAACTGCATGAAATTCTAACTCACATAAGCAGTAGTGTTGAAACAGCTGAGGAGAATCCTTATTCTACTCAGCGACAGGTTGAGAAGGTAGCATTGGTTCTTATTACTGCGAATCGGGGACTGTGTGGAGGTTTTAATTCCAATGTGTTTAAAAAAACTGTTGAACTGCTTGGAACTGTTTATGAAGAACAATTTCAAAAAGGACAGGTTGAGCTGATACTCGTTGGTAAAAAGGGTGGGGATATTCTGAAAAGTAAGGGTTACAGCTTTACAATCCTTTCAAATGAAATTCTGGAGGTATCAAGTTTTGATAGTATTCAGATACAAGCCCAGATCTTGATGGATCAGTTTGCTGAAGGTAAGTATGATAGAATTGACCTGATTTATAATGAGTTCAAGAATGCAGCTTCGCAGATTCTTACTCATGAACAATATCTGCCGCTGCAAATGAATCAGGAGGAGCATACACAGCACTTAAACAATTATATTTTTGAGCCAAGCCTTGAATATATGATCAAAGTTCTTATTCCGGATGCCCTCAAAATCCAGTTTTTTAAGGCTATTCTGGATTCTAAAGCAGCAGAACACGGAGCAAGAATGACTGCAATGCACCAGGCAACGGATAATGCTACTGAGATGATTGCTGATCTTAATTTGTCTTATAATAAAGCCAGACAAGCATCTATTACAAACGAAATACTTGAAATTGTAGGTGGTGCAGAGGCACTGAAAGCATAAGAGAAATGAAACAATTTTGGATAGTATTGCTTGTATTGCAAGGCCTGATTGTTAGCAGTGCTCAGGGCCAATATACAATTCAGATCCAGGTCGATTCGATGCTAACATCTAAGGCCTATCTTTATGAGTTTATTGGCGACAGAACAGGTGATGTAATTGATTCTGTTCATACTCAACAACCCGGACAGGTTAACTTCTCACTATCTGCTGATGCTCATCCCGGAATGTATAGAGTTGTTATGGGTCCTCGTACATGGCTGGATTTTATCTTCAATAAGGAGAACATTGTTCTTCACACCAGCTTTAATTCTCCTGTTGATAATCTGAAGGTTATCAGTTCAGATGAAAATGAACTATGGAACAGGTACATGAATTTTTTCATACTCTTGAATAGAAAGCAGGAGTATCTTTCGAGTCTGCTGTCGCTATATGATCCTTCTGAGCCTTTTTATAAAGCGATTGACAAAGAATTAGCCGGAATCAGACAGACAGATCCTGAGACAGTATCAAAGCAGATTATACAAAGTTATCCCAACAGCTATGTAGCGAGGTTCCTGAAAGTTGAGCAATCTCCACAGGTGCCGGTTGGTTTGAGTATGGAGGAGGAACGTGATTATGTTTTGGAGAACTTCTTTACAGGACTTGATTTTAATGACTCTGTATTAATGTATAGTCCTCCTCTAATATCCAGAGTAAAAAGCTACTTTGGATTATATCAACAGGCATTTCCTCCAAACGAAGTAGAGGAAGCTATGATTGGTGGATTGAACAGGCTGCTGTCTCAGGCAGCTGTAAACGATGCGATGTTTTCTTTTCTCCTTCAAGAGCTTGCTTTGATGTTTGAGCGCTCTGAGTTTGAAGCATTCTTTGCTTATTTTACTGAGAACTATCTGCTTGAAGCTTCCTGTAAAGATGAATCCCGAAGTAGTGAGTTGGCAGAAACACTGGCTGCTATTAAGAAAACAGCCCTTGGTATTACTGCTCCTGATATTATCATGCCTCTTGCATCTGGTCCGTATATTCTTTCCGAAATGAAACAGCCTGTAGTATTGGTTCTATTTTGGGCTAGCTGGTGCCAGCATTGCACAGAAATGTTGCCTGAGATCAAACATATTTATGATCAGTATAAAAGCAAAGGGTTTGAGATTGTGGCGATTTCTTTAGATATGGATTCAAAAGAGTACGAAAAAGCACTAGGTAAAGGTCATTATACCTGGATAAACTATTCTGAATTGAAAGGATGGGATTGTTCTATTGCCTACGACTATGGAATCCGCGCCACGCCAAGCATGATCTTACTGGATAATAATAAAAAGATCATAGGAAAACCGCGCAATCCACAGCACCTCAGGCAATTGATCTCTGGCTTGTTGTAGCTATTCCTTGGTATTTAATTCTACTGCCGACTCACAAACATTGTATACATAGTCAGCTAGTTTTTCACTTTCTGCAAAAAGATCGCTATAAATTACTCCTGCAAAATAAGTATACTCTTTCTGGTCTTCAATACTAGCCAAATGCTCTTTTCTGAGCTTGTTTCTAAACTGATTAATGCTGGTTTCAAGCTCATTTGCCTTAGTTAATTCGAGAGAAGAGGAGTTGGCTTTAAGCATATCACACATATTATCAAGTGATTCTTCAACAAGACTAAATATTTGTTGAATGCTATCTCTTATTTCAGGACTAAACCAGGCTTTTTCAGAGGCTTTTCTTTTGAAGGATCTTGCAAGATTATAAGATGAATCAGAGATGCTTTCCAGATTGTCAATAATATTGAGATAAACTTTTATCTTCATAGACCCTTTAGCACTCAGGTGATTGTTAGATATTTGTGTTAGATATTTTGCAATCTCCAGCTCTGTCAGGTCACTTGCCTCTTCCCATTTTTCAACTTTTTCAATTATTTTATTAAACTTTTTCGAATTTGTTTCTGTTAGTAGATTTTCAACCCGAAGGAACATTTTTTTAACATGGGAAGAATAAGAAACAATTTCATTCTTACACTGTAAAAGAGATAGTTCGGCAGTATCCAGCATGCCGGTATTTATGTATTTCAAAGTAAATTCCTCATCCTCCTCTCCTTGTTTAACCAATTTGATTGCAGTGTTAGCAATAAGCTTGGTAAAAGGTATTAGCAAGAGAACATTGAGGATATTAAAAACGGTATGGAATAAGGATAAAGCAATTGGCAGACTTTTAGGAGATTCAAAAGCAGACTCAGCACCTCCCTGCATCACGATGAAATCGATGCCTTTTAAGAAGAACGGAAAAGCCAGGGCCATCCATACCACCCCGAAAAAGTTAAATATAAAGTGTGCCCTTGCCGTTTGTTTGGCTGATGTGTTTGCAACTGAAGCTGCAAGATTTGCAGTTATGGTTGTACCAATATTTTCACCTAAAACCATTGCTGCAGCAGTTTCAAAGCCAATCCAACCATTGCTGCACATAACTAGCGTTAAGGCCATAGTTGCTGAAGAGGATTGAATAACTACTGTCAATATAGTACCGATAGCCAGAAAGATAACGAAGGATAACATGCCCAGATCATTAAACTCAGCCAGGAATTCGAGAATCTGGGGATTATTCTTAATATCAGGAACATTTGCCTTCAAATAGTCTAAACCAATAAATAGCAGAGCAAAACCCAGAGCTATCTCACCCAGCGACTTGTGCTTGTCGTTTTTTGAAAACAAGAGGGGCAAAGTAATTCCGATCAGGGGTAAGCTCAAAGCACTTATTTGAACTTTAAAACCCAGAATTGATATTAACCAGGCTGTTACCGTGGTGCCAATATTAGCACCCATAATAATACCAATGGATTCAACTAGATTTATTAGTCCGGCATTTACAAAGCTTACCAGCATAACTGTGGTAGCTGAGGATGATTGAATGACCGCAGTAATAAGAACACCAGATAAAACTCCCTTGACTCTTGAAGAGGTCATAGCAGCCAGAATGCTGCGTAGCTTACTGCCAGAAACCTTTTGAAGGGCTTCACTCATCAGTTTCATTCCAAAAAGAAAAACACCCAGCGAACCAACCAGTTTCAGGATCTCAACAATTCCAAATTCCATAGTTTAGTTTTGAAAACATAAAGATAGAAAACCCGTTCAAATTGAGTTGAACGGGCCTTCATTTTTTTATACAATTTTTTCCCCCTTACTCTTTATTGAGCAAAAAGTCGCGGTGAGCTTTACTCAGGTTAATAAGGTGTAGTAATAAGTTCCGCGTTTCATGCAGCAGACCAATAAATAACAGGCTGTTTCTGGTTCCTACTAATTCTGATTTAAGCCGTTTTAATTGATTCTTTCTGTATTGGTCAGTGGCTTCCAGAATAGTCTGTTGTAATTTTATCAATTCGTCAATTTTTGAGACATCCATGTTGTTAATAATGCTCAGAATTTCACGTATTATGTGCTCAACCTGTTGACCCAAATAGCTCAGCTCCTCTACCTGAGCAGGGATTAGTGCTTTATGATTATTCTCAACATGCTTAAAGGCTGGTTGTGAGATGTATGTCATGCAATGTGCTACTTCTCGCAAGTAGTCTACCTCCTGAATATAATAATGGCCAATATCGCTTGCATCCAAGGGTAAATTTGCAATGGTGATCGGGATGTTGTCTTTTAGTTCTTTTGCCCTAAGATTCAAGTCCTTAATCTCCCTATTTGTATTTTTTAGAATTTTCCTGTCTTCAGATATTAATCCTGAGAGCACCATAACATAATTTTTGCTTACAGACTGTAATACTTCAACAACATTGTTTGTACATGAACTTAGTATTTCAAATGTATATGTACCATTTGTTGTTGCTTGTAATTCTTGTCCTTCTTCACTTTTGTTCTTGTTTTTATGATTAAGCTGTGTTTTTATTGCAAGAAAAACAGTAAGGATAATGAGAATAACAATAGCCACTAATCCCCCCAGATTAATCAGATTTGCAATAAGGAATGATGCGGTAAAAGCCAGAAATGCAGTAACAAACCAGCCAGCAATAATTGTAAGTACTCCTGTTATTCTGTACACTGCACTCTCTCGTCCCCAGGCACGGTCGGCCAAAGCGGTTCCCATAGCTACCATGAACGTAACATAGGTTGTTGAGAGAGGAAGTTTAAGGGATGTTCCGATAGCAATGAGGATAGCCGCAACAACGAGTATTACTGAAGCTCTGACCAAGTCAAATGACACAACACCTGCTCCTTTTATTTCAGGTGATGGTTCGAACCTTTTTTCAATGGACTTAAGTACTGTCGCGGGAATTATCCGATGGAAAAATCCTCCGGCTACTCTTGAATGTCGTACAATTACACGGGCAAATGCAGAGGAATTGAAACGCTCGTAACCTTCTTCCTGCCTTGTTAAATCAAGGGTAGTCTTTGTAACGGCTTTTGCCTTCCTGGATGTCCAGAGGGTTACTACCATTATCAGACCAGCTATTAGGAGGAATATTGTAGGTGTTTTTACTTTTCCTTGCAACACTGTCATCAACATTGTGTCAGGTTGAGCAAGTGGATCTGCAATGAAACTTTTGAAAGCTTCTAATCC
>JAGLDP010000005.1 GCA_023145515.1 Bacteroidales bacterium | reverse complement strand
GACTGAGATTGCTCGTGGTTTGGGAAAAGGGATGCGTGAGTTTAGGAAAGTAACTGGAGATATTAAGCGTGAATTTGATTCGAATACCTCTGATTTCAAGTCAGATATTAGTGGTTTAAAAAAAGACATGGATCAGGCTAAGGATGACATTACCGGTGGTATGAGGAGTTATATCGAGGACTCTGGAATTGCCGATGATGTTGATGAGATCAAAGAGGACCTGAAAGGATAATTCTCAGGGTAATGGACTACCTAATTCTTATTATTGGTTTTGTCGTATTGTTAGTTAGCGGCGATTTTCTCGTTCGTGGAGGAGTTTCACTTGCCCGACATTTTAGAATTTCTACACTTGTTGTTGGTCTTACAGTTGTGTCTCTTGGAACATCCGCTCCTGAGCTAATGGTGAGCCTTAAAGCTGCATTAACGAATCAAGCTGACTTTGCTACAGGAACAGTTATCGGATCCAATATCTCAAATATTGCATTGGTTCTCGGATTAACCGCAATTGTTTTGCCCCTAGCCGTTAACAGGCGATCTACAATAATTGATTGGCCAATTATGTTTGGCGCTGTCGTATTGTTTTTCTTATTCATTGTAGATCATGAACTTGCGAGGGTCGAGGGATTAATTTTCGTATTTCTTTTGGCTGGGTTTATTTTCTTCTCTATATATCAATCCCGAAGAAAAAGCAGTAGTAACCAGGAAGAAGTATTGCCCGCCAAATACTCACTATGGCTTTCATTGCTAATCATTCTAGTTGCAATAATCGGACTACGTTTTGGTGCTAATTGGTTAGTAAAAGGTGCTTCAGGGATAGCCAAAAGTTTTGGTATTAGTGATTATTTGATTTCAGTTTCGATTATTGCGTTTGGTACGAGCGTGCCGGAATTAGCTACCTCGCTTATTGCAGCAGTTAAAAGGGAGACAGATATATCAATTGGAAATATTATTGGATCAAACTTATTCAATATCTTAGGAATTTTGGGCGTAACAGCTTTGATAAAACCAATATCCGTAAATGATCAAATCCTGGAGTTTGATATTTATTGGTTGGCTGCTTTATGCTTCCTCCTGCTATTTATGATGCTCCCTTTAAAATCTGGTCGAATTAATCGTTGGAATGGAGTGATTCTGGTAGTATCCTACCTTATTTATCTCATGGTTATTTTTTCAGGGAAACTTTAATCTTTTTTAACAAGTATTTAATCAAAACATTGATGTTAATAACACTCCAAACTATCTAAATTAGATATCTTTGCGCTCAATTATGCAGAAAATTAATACAATACTTATCCTATTAGCCTGTTTGATGGTTACTCCCTCTTTTGGGACCAACAAAGCAAAAAAGCAATTGCAGGCTATACGTATCGATAATGATATAAAAATCGATGGTGTTCTTGATGAAGCCGTATGGCAGAGTGTACCTGTTGCAACAGATTTTAGAACATATTCTCCAACCATGGGTGATCCTGCTGCTCAGCCTACAGAGGTTAGAGTGATATATGATAATCGAGCTGTTTATATCTCAGCTATATGTTACGACGAATCTCCTGATAGTATAATGAGAGAGTTCACGAAGAGGGATAATGTCTATATGGGGAATACAGCCAGTTTTAAAATTTCTTTGAATCCTTATAACGATGGACAAAATATTTTTCAATTTGAAGTGACTGCTGCCAACGTACAGGCTGATAGTAAAAAAACTGTTACTGGCGGACGCCAGAATATGCGTATGCGTTATGGTGATTTTAGCTGGAATGCAGTTTGGGAAAGTGCAGTGTCAATTACTGATGATGGTTGGATTGTTGAGATATCTATTCCGTATGCTGCTATCCGATTTCCAAAAGATGATGTTCAAACCTGGGGGATAAATTTCTGGAGAACAATAAGACGTACAAGGGAAACATCCTCTTGGAATCCTGTTGACCGAAACTTCGCAGAAGAAGATCAGGATGGCGAGCTAACCGGAATATCATCTATCAAAGCTCCATTGCGCCTTGAGTTATATCCATTTGCAGCTGGTTATTACCTAAGATCTCCAGAAGGAAATGGTTTTAGTTATGCTGCTGGCATGGATCTTAAATATGGTATTAATGAGGCGTTTACACTTGACATGACCTTGATCCCTGATTTTGGACAAAGGAAATCGGATGATATTGTTCTGAACTTAACGCCTTATGAGGTAAAATATCGTGAAAACCGCCAGTTCTTTACTGAAGGCCTTGAGCTCTTTGATAAATCTGGCCTGTTTTATTCTCGAAGAATTGGAAAACGTCCGGATGGTTTCTGGAATGTCTATGGCTTTATTGAAGACTCTGTTGAGTCTTTTGATAATCCAGAGGAAGTGAAGTTGATAAATGCCACAAAAGTATCGGGTAGGAATTCAAACAATCTTGGTGTCGGATTTTTTAATGCAATGACAGCTGATACTTATGCGCGTTATAAGAATCCAGAGATGGAAGAAGAGAAGTATCTTACTGAGCCATTCACAAATTATAATATGCTGGTTGTAGATCAGATCATCGGTCGCAACTCCTTTGTAAATCTTGCCAATACTAATGTCTACACTCCCTCATCATCAAAAACGGCAAACGTTACGGGTGTGTCGTTTAAGGTAGCAGACAAAGATAATATGTATGGCATTAATGGAAATATGGCTTATAGTGCTGTTTTTGATTCTCTTGGTCAGACACCAGTAACTGGTCATAATGTTAAAATAGGCGGTGGTAAGTATGGCGGGAAGCTCACTGCTACTTATGATCTTGCATTGATTAGTGATGAATACAACCCAAATCACATGGGCTATTTGCGTCAGAACAATACAATCAACCATGATTTGGCCTTTTCTTATAGGATACTGGAGCCATTTTCAGTTTTCAATACAATGACACATTCAATCATGCTTGGCTATGACCAATTATTTGCTCCACGTGAGTATTCAAGGTTCGGGGGAATGTTAAGCTCAAATGCAACCTTCAAAAACTACTGGAATATCAGACTTACTCTTCGGGGAGATCCATTTGGGATGCAGGATTGGTATGAGCCCAGAATTGATGGTTGGTTTTATGACCGTCCGGCATTTTATAACATTGATGTCAGTGGATCAACTGATTACCGGAAGCAGTTGGCAATACATTTTGGACTAGAGTATAGTGAGAATCTGATTGGCGAAAATTCATGGGAAGTAAGTGCTATGCCTCGCATCAGGGTTAATGATAAACTATCGATTAATCCTCGTTTTAAGTATGAAGAAGCCAGAAATCAAATAGGATATGCAGGATATATGAATGCAGATAGTATTGCTTTTGGAAAACGGGCTGTTAATCGTGTAACCAGTCAGTTGGCTGCATCTTACGTTTTTAATAATAAGTCTGCATTAAGCCTTTCTATGCGTCATTATTGGTCAATTGTTGACTATAGTGAATACTTCCTTCTGCAAAGAGATGGAGGATTAACTGATTATCCTGATTATCCATACAATGAAGATTTGAGCTTTAATATTCTTACTGTAGATCTTGAATATAGCTGGAACCTGGCTCCTGGTAGCTTTTTGACAGTTGTGTGGAAGAATAATATTTATACAAGTGAGGAGGTTGAGGATGATTTATTCTTGAATTATCGCGATAATTTCAATGCTACATTCAGTTCACCCCAAACAAATTCATTTTCGGTTAAGCTGACTTATTATCTAGATTATCAAACGGTAATCCGTCCAAGACTTCCATTCCCATAGCTTTTTGGAACGCTTACGGAAAAGCACTAATTTCAGCCAATAATATAAAATAATGATTAAGGCTGAAAGCATAACAAAATCTTTTGGCACTTTGCAAGTGCTTAAAGGGATTGATTTCTACGCAAATAAAGGCGAGATAGTGTCAATTGTTGGTCCTAGTGGTGCTGGGAAAACTACGCTCTTGCAGATTCTCGGAACACTAAGTCGACCAGACTCCGGGCAAATACTAATCAATAATCAGGAAACAAATCAGCTGGATGATACTCGCCTGGCCGCATTCAGGAATCAATCTATCGGTTTTGTTTTTCAGTTTCATCATCTTCTTCCAGAGTTTACAGCCATTGAAAATGTATGTATTCCTGCTTTTATCGCAAAAGTTGGAAAAAAAGAAGCTATGAGTCGGGCTGCCGATCTGCTTGATTTCCTTTCTTTGTCTGAAAGATTTCATCATAAACCATCAGAACTATCCGGCGGTGAAAAGCAAAGGGTTGCTGTGGCCAGAGCATTGATGAACAGTCCTGAGGTGATAATGGCTGATGAGCCTTCTGGGAATTTGGATTCTGAAAATCAACAGGAATTACATGAACTATTTTTGACTCTGAGGAAAGAGATGGGACAAACTTTTATTATTGTTACTCATGACACAGGACTAGCGGGGATGTGTGATAGGATAGTTCAAATGAAAGATGGGTTGGTAGTATGATGACAGAATTACAATTGAAGGACCTCCTTGATTCAAGATTTGAGTTGTACCATACCCGTAGTTTTATCGAGTCTGATCCCTTGCAAATTCCACATCGATATAGTAAGAAGGAGGACATTGAGATATCAGGCTTTCTAACTTCTACATTGGCATGGGGTAGAAGAAAGTCAATTATTAATAGCGCTGAACGATTAATGAAACTTCTGGATGATAGTCCGGCTGATTTTATCATGCACTCATCTCAATCTGAATGGTCGCGTTTCAAGAACTTTGTTCATAGAACTTTTCAGCCGGCAGATTTGAATTATTTTCTCGATGCTCTTCGCAGAATTTATCTGACAGAAGGGGGACTTGAAAAAGTATTCATGGATGGATTTGAACAAGATGAGATATTTGGAGCCATAGTGAATTTCAGAAGAGTTTTTTTGCAGTGGAAGCCAGAGCAGAGAACTTATAAGCATGTTTCTGATCCTGAGAAAGGATCAGCATCTAAGCGACTCAATCTTTTTCTCTTGTGGATGTGTCGGCAGGATAACCTAGATATACATTTTGGTTTGTGGAAGAAAATTCCACCATCGAAACTAATAATTCCTCTTGATGTGCATGTGGGAAGGGTAGCCAGAGACCTGGGTTTGATAGAGAGAAGGATGAATGATTGGAAGGCAGCTGAAGAGCTAACAAGTGTTCTGAGAATGTTTGATCCGAATGATCCTGTTAAATATGATTTCAGCTTGTTTGGAATTGGAATGTATGAAAGCGACTAATCTTATTTCTTAT
Source organism: Bacteroidales bacterium (assembly GCA_023145515.1). Classification (GTDB taxonomy): domain Bacteria; phylum Bacteroidota; class Bacteroidia; order Bacteroidales; family UBA12481; genus JABHCC01. The sequence continues at coordinate 5,987 of JAGLDP010000005.1, read as the reverse complement.
GTCTTGCCTCTTTGATTTTCAATACATTTCTATAAAAGCAACTGCTTCAGATAAGCATATTCAGGAGTGGCGTGATGTTGCTCAGCAGGCCGCCCAATTTATTGAGGATAGTCAGCATTCCAAAATAGTTTTGCAACTGATCTGGTTTTTTGAGTCCTCAAAAGATGTAAATTGGCATAATCTCCATAGATCTGTAGGAGATTTAAACGAGATGCAGCCCTTGCAGTCCTTAACTCAGACATTCATTGCCCAAGCACCATTTGGAAGCAGTCATGTTGAACTGATTATAAGATACTTAAATAAACCAGTAGATCATCTGGATGTATCCTTCAAAGAAGCTCATGGAAACCGGTATACCTGTATTGCTTCAGGTAAAAACCGCTGGATTTTGATTGGAGGACTTAGCTGTCATGAGAGAGTTTCACAGATTTCAGATCAGGCTAAATGTGTTTTTTCTGATTTAAAGATGATCCTTAATACAGAGAATCTTGGTTTTACTAATATGGTGCGCCAATGGAACTATATTGAAAACATCGTAGGTTTTTCTCATCAGAGTGAACGAGAATTTCAACATTATCAAGAGTTTAATGAGATTAGGGCAGATTGGTATTATGAAAACGGACTATCACATGATTTTCCGGCTGCAACTGGTATCGGCACGCATGGAGGAGGTGTGATTATTGAAGGTATTGCTGCCAGACTTGATTCTACTTACAAGCTGTTGTCTATTGGTAATCCAAAGCAAGAGCATGCTCATTCATACTCAAAAGCCAAGCTGGTTGGAGTTAAGGTCAGTTCAGCACCTCTTTTTGAGCGGGGTAAAATGATATGTGGAAATAATGAAGGATATATCTGGGTATCTGGCACGGCTGCCATAAGAGGAGAAGACTCAGTTTTAGGAGATATTTCTGATCAAACTCGTATTACTTGTGAAAATATTGATGAACTTATTACGCCGTCTAATTTACAAAAAGCAGGCTCATCAATGATTGATTATGATATCAAGCCAGTTTACATCAGAGCTTATGTCAAGCCCGGACAAGATGGGTTTCTTGTTGAAGATCTTCTCAGGCAGCGATATCCGGATGCACTGGTTCATATCCTTTATGCAGATATTTGCAGGGGAGAGTTGTTGGTAGAGCTTGAGGGAGAGTTTCGACTCAGCTGAGCCATCTGTCCCTGAGTTGTAGAACTATCCTGAATATCAGAGTTCCCTTGTTTCTTCTACAAATTTAATCCCCAATTCTTCCAGCTCTTCCAGTATTGGAAGATACATATCGGCTTTTACTGGTACATGAACACCTGTTCGTCTTATTGTTCCGTTCAGGATCAGTTTTGTTGCTATTGCTACAGGAGTTCCAACGGTTATGGCCATGGCGGTTTCTTCCTGATTAATGCCTCTTACAACCAGACTAGACCTTGTTTCAAACCTTTTATTTTCTAATTCCCATTCCAGCACATGCTCCATTACGATCATGTCTTTGTCATCAGGCTCTAGTCTCCATTTTTCTTCAAGCTTTTTTTGCAGTATTTGAGCAGGAGTGGCCTTTTTTAGTCTGATTGGCTCATCTTCAAACAACCCCAACCATTCGATTTTTTTCATGATCTCGCCTTTGGGATCAATTCCGATATATGCTGGTAGCTTTTTTTCGATTGCTGTACCCGGGTCATATTTGAGAAAGGAATTTACGAATTGCCGGTAAGTCATGTTTTCTGAATCCTCAATTGTAAAGCTATCGTCAGTTAATCCGAGTTGCACAAAAATATCCCAGGCCTCGCTAAAGCCCGGTCTTCTCATTGTTCCGCGGATAATAGTTGGAATATCGTTCAAATTATAGGTGGGGCGATATTTCAATGAATCGCGGTTTGGGTAAATCTCAAAATCCCCAACATCCTGAATGCTGGTGTGCTCAAGTCTGCTGAAGAGTTTATGATATGGAATATATTTGTATCTGCCATTCCGGATAAACATGGATGTACCCTGACCGGCCACCACTACATTTCTGGGGTTCCAGGTGAATTTATAATTCCAGGGGTTATTGTCATATTCCGGAGCCACCAATCCTCCTGTCCGGGATTTAAATGCTAGTAATTTCCCTCCTTTATTTTTTATATCGTCGATTATTTTCATTGCCGACATATGATCAATACCAGGATCTACTCCAAGTTCGTTCATAAACAGGAGCTTTTTTTCTTTCAATTGGGTATCCAGCTCACGTAATTCTTTTGAAACATAGGAGGCTGTTACCATGTTTTTATTGTTTTCAAGGCAGGCCTGAGCCACAAGAGGGTGGAAGCTGGCAGGGAGCATAGAGATTATTAGATCAGCCTTAAGAATAAGATCCAGATAGTCGGGTAGATTGCAAATATCAAATACAACTGCCTCTGCTCGTGGGTGTTTGTTTATTTTCTTTTCAATTGTATCCAGGTTAATATCACCTATGCTAATGAACCAGTTTTCAGATTCTGCATGTTTTAAAAGGTAATTAATCAGACTTGTTGTTGATAGTCCTGCACCTAATAGTAGTATTTGCTTCATGATTAACTTTGGTTTAGGCGCTAATGTAGAATTTTCATTCTTTCAAAAAAATAAAATTTGACAGCTGTTGAGAAGTATTTATAATACAGTTTTAGCTCCAACTCGATATATTTTATCTTTGTTTTCCATGATCGTTAAGGGGATATGACAATGAAAAAAAGTGTAGTTGAGACTCCATTGATGAAACAGTATTTTGCAATTAAGGATAAACATCCGGATGCGATTTTACTTTTCAGGGTAGGAGATTTTTATGAAACCTTTTCTGAGGATGCTATAAAGGCAGCCGGAATATTGGGAATAACACTGACTCGCAGGGCCAATGGTGCTGCTTCTTTTGTGGAGTTGGCAGGCTTTCCATATCATGCTCTGGATACCTATTTGCCCAAATTGGTCAGGGCTGGTCAACGGGTTGCCATTTGCGAGCAGCTTGAAGATCCCAAGATGACAAAGAAGATTGTCAAGCGTGGTGTTACTGAGTTAGTTACGCCAGGTGTTTCATTGAATGACAATGTGCTTGAGCACCGCGAAAATAACTATCTGGCAGCAGTGCACCTTGATCGTAAAATGGTTGGTGTAGCTTTTTTGGATATCTCGACAGGAGAATTTTTAACAGCTGAAGGAAGTGCTGCTTATGTTGATAAACTGCTTAATAGTCTTTCGCCAAAGGAAGTGCTGTACCAGAAGGGGAAAGAATCTCACTTTAATGAGCAGTTTGGAAGCAAATTTTATACATATACTTTAGATGACTGGGTGTTTACTAATGATTCTGCTCAGGATCGTCTTCTCCAGCAGTTTGAAACCAGTTCTCTGAAAGGCTTTGGAATAGAGAAGCTGGAATACGGAATAGTTGCTGCTGGTGCTATTCTGCAGTATTTAGATTTAACACAGCACAATAAAACCAAGCATATATCTAAAATCTCAAGAATAGAAGAGGATAAATATGTTTGGCTTGATAAATTTACGATTCGGAACCTTGAGTTATTTCATTCTTTGAACGAAGGGGCCAGTACTTTGGTTGATGTAATCGACAAGACCATCTCCCCGATGGGAGCCCGAATGCTAAAGCGATGGCTTGCTTTACCATTGAAAGAAGTGCAACCATTAAATGAGCGCTTGAATGTGGTTGAATATTTCATGAAGCATCCTGATTTCCGTGATCATATTGAAGAGAATATTCGTGAAGTAGGTGATTTGGAAAGGATTATTTCGAAAGTGGCCGTGGCTCGTATTAGTCCGAGAGAGGTAGTTCAGCTGAAACATGCTTTAATTGCAATTGAACCCATCAAGCGTGCTTGTTTAGCCGCTGATGATCTGACTCTGAATAGGTTTGGAGATCAATTTAATCCTTGTGAGGTTATACGTAATAGGATAGCTTCAGAAGTCATGCCAGATCCTCCGCACCAAATTCATAAAGGCCAGGTTATTGCAAAGGGTGTTAATGTGGAGCTGGATGAGCTAAGAGAAATTGCATATTCAGGTAAAGATTATCTGGCCAGATTACAAGAGAATGAGAGTCAGCGTACCGGAATTACTTCTTTGAAAGTAGGTTTTAATAATGTCTTTGGTTATTATTTTGAGGTTAAGAATACTCACAAAGACAAAGTGCCTGAGGAGTGGGTGAGGAAGCAAACATTGGTGAACGGCGAGAGGTACATCAATGAGGAGCTCAAGGAATATGAATCTAAAATTCTTGGCGCTGAAGAGCGTATTCTGGCCTTGGAAACCAGGCTGTTTAATGAACTGGTTTCTGCACTTATTGAATATATTCAACCGGTGCAACTGAATGCCCATATATTAGGACAGCTTGATTTGCTAAGGTCATTTTCTCAGGTTGCTCGCGAGAACAGATATATGCGTCCGGTTTTATCCGAAGAAGATACAATCGATATTCATAACGGTCGCCATCCTGTAATAGAGAAACAATTACCCTTGGGTGAAGAATATATTGCTAATGATGTTAAGCTCGATCAAAATGATCAACAGATTATTATCATAACCGGACCAAATATGTCGGGTAAATCGGCTTTACTCAGACAGACTGCTCTTATAGTGCTCTTAGCCCAGATGGGTTCATTTGTCCCGGCTGAATCGGCTCATATTGGCTTGGTGGATAAGATTTTTACCCGCGTGGGTGCGAGTGATAATATTTCTCTTGGTGAGTCAACTTTCATGGTTGAGATGAATGAAGCAGCTTCGATTCTGAATAATCTTTCTGATCGCAGTCTAATCCTGTTTGATGAGCTTGGTCGCGGAACAAGTACCTATGATGGAATCTCTATTGCCTGGTCTATAGTTGAACACATTCATGAGCACTCTAAGGCTCGGGCAAAGACTTTATTTGCAACCCACTACCATGAATTGAATGAAATGGCGAAATCCTTCAAGAGGGTTAAAAACTATAATGTTTCAGTACGCGAAGTAGATAATAAGGTGATTTTCCTGAGAAAGCTTGTGAAGGGCGGCTCTGAGCATAGTTTTGGAATTCATGTTGCCCGTATGGCTGGTATGCCAAAGTCTATTGTCAATAGAGCCAATGAAATACTCAAGGAGTTAGAGTCCTCACATCGTCGTGAACTATCAAACGAGCCTGTAAAAGACCTGGCGCAAAATCGTGAAGGCTTTCAAATGTCGTTTTTCCAGCTCGATGATCCTGTTTTGACGCAAATCAGAGATGAGATTGCGAATCTGGATGTTGATAATCTTACTCCGCTGGAAGCACTGAATAAGTTAGAGGAGATTAAGAGAATTTCGGGGATCCAATGACTCGCTGCCCTTGGCCCTCAACAGATCCCCTGATGATCGAATACCACGATACAGAGTGGGGTGTTCCTGTTCATGATGATCTGAAATGGTTTGAGTTTATTGTTCTGGATGCCTTTCAGGCCGGATTGAGCTGGAGGACTATTTTGCACAAACGGGAGAATTTCAGGAAGGCTTTGGATGAATTTGATCCGGCGGTGATCTCAAAATATCAGGAAGAAAAAGTTCAGGAGCTGATGCAGGATGCGGGAATTGTTAGAAATCAACTAAAAATCAGGTCTACCATTTCCAATGCGATTGCTTTTTTGGAGTTGCAGAGTGAATTTGGGAGTTTTGATCAGTATATCTGGGGTTTCACAAACGGAAAAGTGATTCAAAATGCATGGAAATCCATGCAAGATGTACCTGCGAAAACTATTTTGTCAGATGAAATTAGCAAGAATCTGAAGAATAGAGGGTTTAAGTTTGTGGGTTCAACCATTGTTTATTCCTTTCTTCAGTCTGCAGGTGTGGTTAATGATCATGTTTGTGAGTGCTTTAGGTATAGTGAACTAAAAGGCTTCAGGTAAGTCAAGACAAAAAAACTTGTATTTCCTTTTAGAGATAGTAAAATTCAATTATATTTGCAATCCGAAAAGCGAGAATAGCTCAGTTGGTAGAGCACGACCTTGCCAAGGTCGGGGTCGCG
>JAGLDP010000049.1 GCA_023145515.1 Bacteroidales bacterium | reverse complement strand
CATTGTGTCCGTACCACCATTGCACTACTGCATCTTGTGCCCCGGCATAAACGGGATAACTCTTAAGGATGGATACCGGGATTTCTATGGAATTTACAATGTGAAGTACAGCAACACCAAGAAAAGTGGCCAGATACCACCAAACAGCAGCGTAAATATGCTTTTCCCTCCTTTTTACAATGGTGCCGATCATATTCCATCCAAAAATGACCCAGGTCACAGCAATCAGAATGTCAATTGGCCATTCAAGTTCTGCATACTCTTTGCTGGTAGTGTATCCCATTAAAAGCGTAACAGCAGCAAGTGCAATCACAAGCTGCCAGCCCCAGAAATGTATCTTACTCATCAAGTCACTATAGAGCCTGGCTTTCAACACTCGTTGTAAGGAGTAGTACATCCCGGCAAACATAGCATTACCAATAAAAGCAAAAATTACTGCATTAGTATGAAGAGGTCTGACTCTACCGAAAGTAGTAAACTCGTTGCCAAAATTGAAAACCGGAAAAGCTAGCTGTGTTGCTGCCAATAATCCAACTAAAAGGGCAACAGCACCCCAGAATAGGGTGGCTAATGTAAAGTTCCGAACAATTAAATTGTCGTAATAGAATTTTTGTACTTCCATTGTGCAGAATGTGAGTTGTTGTCGATTAAGTTTCATTTTCTTCCTGATCAGGACTCTCGTCGTCAAAAAGAATCCGTACGGAAGGAGTGTAATTATCTTCAAATTGACCTGTCTTTACCGCCCATATAAAGAGAATTAAAAAAATTAGGGCAACAAGCAAACTAACTCCGATGAGAAGATAAAGTATATTCACGATTATCCAAAGATACTATAATAGCAAATCTGTGAAACTTTCATGACTGATTTGTAATGATTCTAAATATGTAATCGTTTAAAATTACAATTTGTTCAAGATGATCTTTCTGAATTCTACTTCAGATCCTTCAGCTTGCAGAGCAATTTGGCCTTTTCTGGCTGTGCAATTATAACCTGAATTTACCAGGTCACCATTTACCCAAACTTCAATTGTATCAGCCTTACATTCAATTAGCATTTCGTTCCATTCGCCAAGGGGCTTTTCTGATCCGTTTGTGAGGTTTTTTATATTGCGGTTTTTGCCTTCAATAATTCCCCATTTTTCTTCAGGGCCTCGCCTTTTTACCATGTCACTAACAGTAATATCTTCTACTATGCACCAAAAATCGCCTGCATGCTTGTGTTGCATTTGAACTTCAAGAGACTTGGGAAACATGCCATATAATGCTCTGGGAGTAGAAGCATGAACCAGAACACCGCAATTACCCGGAGTATTTGCAAAACGATATTCAATTTCAAGTCGGTAATCATTATAAGTCTGATCAGTGATTAAATGTCCGCCCGGAGTTCCTAAACTAACCAACATTCCATCTCTGACAATAAATGGGTTTATGGCATCGGCATTATCGTCCATCTCGGGAACATCCACATGCCATCCGTCTAGATTTTTACCATTGAAAAGAGAGGTGCCGGTTTTGCTTGTCAAGAGTTTCATCATTGCGCGGGCAGAAATATGACCTTTCTGATGGATAAAATCCCGGGATGTATTATCACCTATTTCGAATGTAATACCTGCAGCTCCTAATTCAACATAAAACCAGTTCTTTGAGGTTGCAACCGGACTAACACCTGATGGTTCCACAATGAGATCCGGGCCTTCGAGCTCCTTTTCCAGCAAGCTCAACCATTTTTTTGTGAAATCACCAATTATCATTGTTGAAGGATCTACTTTATTGGTATAGAAAATATCTCGTTGCGTGGAATGAAAGTCTATTCCAAGTAAAATATTGCTTCGGTTTCTTTTTCCCTGGGTAACAATGTGATCACATAACTGCCGTATTTCAGCCTGGTGATAATTCCCCCAGTCGCGATTCAGATCCACTCCCTCAGCATTGTGTCTCCAATGCCCCAAATCTATACCATCAGGATTTACCATTGGATAGATAAGTACCCTGTATTTATTCAGAAATTCATTGCTTAGCCGTGAATCATCAAGTAGAGTTTCCACAAATGATTGTAATGCCAGATAGCCAGTTAGTTCAGGAGGATGTTGGCGACCAGTAAGAATAATGATGGGCTTCCTCTTCTTTTTTCCATGGTAAATATCAAGGTATTGCAATGAACGACCTAAGCTGGATTTGCCATATTCGGAAAGATGGATATACTCCGGATCAGAAATCTCTTTTAACCAATGGTTCACATCTGAGGAATTAATGATTTCTTGTCCGGCAACCCAGGTTGTATCAGCAAGAATTCGTATCGGGAATAATACAGTTGAATCACCCCTACTTGAAACAATCAGCTCTTCACTGAGGGGTGTCCAGAACTTCCTGTTAATACTAGTTTTTGGGGTATATCTATGTTTAGCTTTTTCATAATCCAATTGGATCCAGATTTCCTTTCTTAATTTGCTAACTATTCTGAAAGCATACCATGGTGATGCATTAATCGGATAGTTTTCAGGCGTAATTTTTATTGCAAATATTGAATCATTTATCTGTTTGCACTCGTTCATCCTGGCTGCATCAAACTGATTATCAATATTAACTAAAGCATTTGCTGAGGTGAAAATCTGCTTCTTCTGATATTCAATGACCTTATCATGAGTATTAGCTCTTGGCTTAGGTTCAACAAATTTTGCATGATAGTTCAATAATGAGCATGATGCTAGAAAGGGTAGAATAACAGCAATTTTCAGAAAAGTGTATTTCATCTCAAAATGATATTAGATTAGTTATCGTCGGCAATTTCTCCTTTTTGTGATAATAATACTGCCAGGGGACGTGAATCAGGGAATTCGGATAAAATGATTATCAGAATAACTGTTATCGGCACGCTTAACAACATCCCGGTTACTCCCCATATTAATCCCCACAAAGCTAATGTGAGAAAAACAACGAGAGGACTTATGTTCAGGCTCTTGCCCATCAGTTTTGGCTCAATAATATTACCAACAATGACTTGAATTGCTCCAACGATACCGAGAACTAGAAAGGCTGGAGTGAATTCGCCAAACTGAAGCATAGAGAAAATAGCAGGAAAAGCTGTGGCAATCAGAGATCCAATAGTTGGGATAAAATTCAGGATGAAGATAAGGAAGGCCCAGAATAAGGGTGCATCCACGCCAATTATCAATAGAGCAAAATAGCTCAAGAACCCGGTCATCAAGCTAGAAAGAGATTTTATAGAGATGTAGCTGGTGATGGATGTATCGATTTTTAAAATCAAATTCTGAACATGAGAGAAACGATCTGGATTGGGGTACATCCGCTTAAGCTTTCGACTGAAGGTAGGTTCTTCTAAAAGAAGAAAAAGGAGATAGAGAAGAATCATAAAAGCATTTCCAAAGAGTCCGGTAAGAGCAGAAAACAATGAGGATAGAATATTGCTGAAATTTATGTTTTTGGTATACTCTCCAAGATATTCAAACACATCAATCTCCAGAGTCTGATTTATTTGCTCAGTCATTGAATTGATGTTTTCTTCATATATAGGTAATGCCTCAGATAATTGTTGGATATTATTAGTAACCATACTAACAATAAGAACAAGAAAGCTAAGCAATACCAGCGTGGAGAAAATGCTAATCAACCAATTGGGAACTCTTTTGATAAATTTTATTTTTAGCAGCAATTTTTTGATAACCCGAATGATAAACCACAAAAGGATTGCAAGGATAAACGGGATGATGATTGATTGAGCGTAAATCAGAACCAGAACGGTTATAACTACAGCTAATAGAATTAAGATTTTTTTTGAATGGTTCATGCTGGTTAGTTTAAATCCAGAATAAAGAATGCTGATTCTAAGGGAAGAATAGTGTTACTATTTTTCATATCTATTGGCTCACCAAGAATATTTACCTTGGTTATTCCTAGTTTTTCTCCATCCTTATTTTCAAGTAAGAAATGGGCTTCTTTTCCTTGAGTTTCCCTGGTTTGCAGGAGTATACCCTTCCCTGTTTTTGTAGGGAATGCTTTTATCAGCTGCACATTTTCAGGCCAGTTTTGTAGTAGAGATAGTGTGTGTTCTCCTTTCTCAGGGTGAGAAGTTGGAGGCAAAACTCTGGTAAGAACCGGGATTCTTTGGTTCCAGGCAAACTCTGAACCATGATCATCACCTGATTTTTTACCTGAAGTAAGTGAATATGACCAATTGAATTCACCATGCTGATCTGCATTGAAATTGGTTTGCCACTGATTGTGCATGGGCCATCCAAAGACTTGCATGCTTTCTGGTTTTGCTCCGGCTTCATATCTTCCGAGATTTAATCCTCCAAGATGCATGATTGGTGCCTCATGGGGAGTAAGCGTGATACGCACCTGATCATTTTCAATACTTACAAAGTTTTGTATTGTATTCCAGTCGTTTGACGATCCGGGTAGCTGATTAACACCTGCTTCAACTGCTCCGCCAGGAACATCAAAAAATATTCTCCCGTCATTTAGTCCAAAAGGAAAAGCAACGTATATTCCTTCAGGAGTAGTAAGCAGTTTTTTGTCTACCCTGAAAAGAAAATCAATCTTTTTAGTACTGTGAAATACTCTGATAGTAAATTCATAACCTTGCGGTGACATGAGAGTTGAACTTTCTCCTGTAAAGGTTATTTCATCCCATACCGATCCTTTTTTTATCCCTTTATAGATTACATTTTCTAATCCTTCGTAGGATGCCAGATCATCTCTTACCGGCATGTGCTTTCTGGTTTTAATAATTTCGTGGATAAACTCGCCCATATCCCACTGACTATTTGTATCCAGCAGGTTGAGATTGAGCTCCTTGTCTTTTAGTTTAGTGATTGTTCCTTTTATCGTATCAAGATTGATTGAATAGTAGTCATTCTCGTACCGATCGAGCTGATGAAGAATTTGGTCTGATCTGCTACTATTTTCAATAAGCTGAAGCTTGAGTTTTTTGTATCCGAAAGCTGGTATATCAGGCACTTCAATGCTCCAGTAGGTTCCGTCTGACCGACTGTTAAGAGCCTGTGCAGGTACCTGATTTCCTTCTTCATCACTTAAGATACAGGATTTGTTTCTAGGCAGTATTTGATGATCAATGTATATAGTTGTCAGGGCTGTTCGTTTTATTGGCAGGGTATTAAATACAGCGATAACAGCATGTTCTTCATGTTGCACATATCCTTGCAATAAGCCCAGACCTTTTTCGGTAAGAATATTTGCCCGGCGTAAAGCCTCCCAGGCATAAGATGCCTTCATATAACGCTGATCCATCGTGTTTTTAGAAAAGGGATCACTAATACTTTCTGAAGCGCCAAAAGTGTGTTCGCCGTAAAAAAGCAAGGCTTCATTTGCCATCTCCAGGTCTGAGAATATTTCCTCTGGCATTTGAGCACCCAATAATTTGGCCATTGATAAGGCTCCCTGAGCAGCAATCAACTTAGTATGCCCCTGGCGTGTCACAGACATCTCTCGTGCACCTGAAGCAAAGCCATCTGTCCACCAATCTGGCCAGGCCATACGATAAACAGGCAAGTCATCTGTTCCCTCTTTTTCCAGAAACTTGAAAAACTCACTGGCAACTGCAGTTTGCATTTTGGGCCATTCATATTTTTCATTCCACATCCTGATTACTTCAGATGATCTGGTAGATGGAGGAGCATTATCTGTTAGATAACCTGAATGTTGAATTGGGATAACCAGATGAGGATAACTCAAAGCCTCCAGAATCTTCAGGTATTCCATAACCTTCTGCTCGAATTGATGAAATGAGCCATCCATTTGAAACCTGACATTCCCTGTCATGTAATGCTCTGCTCGAAAGGTTAATATTTTGTTCCCGGCTGGTGATTCCCACCAAAATGCTGTTGGTTTATTAAAGCATATCAATGCCCGATGTCCGTGAGTTCCCATATTCAGGTATTTAACACCTAGCTGACTGAAATAGTCATTCATGCACCATGCAATTCCGTTGACATCATTTTGCATGGCTAACTCTATAGGAATATCAAAGTCCTGAAATGTCTTTAATGGCATGAGTGATTGAGCCAAAGCTTGTTCGTCAGGTAGTTCATCAAAATTGAAATGCATCCCTGTAACTTCTATTCGGCCCTCATCAATTCTCTTTTTGAGTCGGTCTATTTGTGAAGCCGGACGAGCTTTCAGGAACTCTTCCACTGCCCATGAGGCCTCGCAGGTCCACTTAAATTGCTCTTCTGCAGGAAGGTGATCGGTTGCGTCGCAGTAATCCAACGCATAATCAATGTAGCGTATGTGTTCTCCAAGAATTTCTGTTTGCGGTCTGGTATATCCTATATCGGTATGAGAATGTTGTACAAAATAGATAATTCTTTTGGCGGCATGTGCCAGTTCAAGCGAGTTTTTCATGTTCACTCCATGAAGTTTGAGACTAATCTCAGCACTGCCTGAGTTGAGATTTTCAGGGATAGGAATTAGAAATGAGTTGTAGCCAGTTGAGATCTTTTGTTTTCGTTTGATGCTTCCGATACTTAGAGTTCCAAGCTCAGGCTTGCCCCAATAAAAACACTCTGCATGAATAGCAAACTTTTCTTGAGTTTTTAGTTGAGCCGGCGGTTGATCAACAATTAGTTTTTCTTCAAGAGGATTAGTGAAAACCATTACCCAGGCCTGACTGGAGGAGGCGCTTCCTGTAATTTTTAGATTCAAAGAACTTCCCTTTTTAAGATGCTGAACGGGTACTTTGAGAAACATAAATCCGAAGATGTCTCCGTGAGGATCTTCTCCATGCTTTTCAAATTTCAATTCTATATCATTCTTTCCGGCGACTGACCATGTATTCTGATTCTTTGTTTGGAAAGTAGATATTTTTTGATCGTTAACGAATAGATAAAAATCTTTTTGTCCACTTCCTGATCCCAAACCTGCATACCAAACAAATTGAATATGAGTGCCATTTAAAGTTTCAGGCACTGAGGCGGTTTCCCAAGCCATATAATAATTCCCATCAGTGGCACGCACAAGTATTGACTTATTAAGAATTGGGATAGATGAATCATACGTCCAGGGTTCACCAATAATGGTTTTCTGATAGCCGGATAAAATCAATTCATTATGTTGTGCATTTGAAGTCAGAGATACAAGTATGAAAACAAATAGAGCTGCAAGTTTTCTTGTCATTGGATTATGATTTTGCTGTAATTGATACCTTGTGATGTTACCAATTTTAATAAGTATAAACCTTTGGGCAATTTAGTCAAATTAATAGATGTGTTGCTTGTTGAATGAACTAGAGATTCTAGAAGTATCTGTCCTGAAAAATTGCAAATCACAATTTTAGATAGTTCATTATTCTGATATTCAATGTTTAGCAAATTTCTTGTGGGATTGGGATATATTTTGATGCGATTTCCTTTTTCGGCTTCGTTTATCCGGTAGTCGGTTAGCTTTCCAAGACAATTAATATTCGGGTCATTAAGGCAGATCAAATCGTAACTAATGGATTTATCTGTATGGATATTTACAACCACAAAATTATCACCGGGTCCTTCTCCCATACCAGAAGCAATAAAACTAATATTATCATAATGGTCATAAGCCACATCAGACGCCCAATTGCCGGCTCCAATGTCTCCGGCAAACATGTAAACTTCGTTTTCAAGATGATGAAACAGAGGCTCAATATCTGTCCAGAAATTTATCTCTTGTGCTCTTCCTTCAGTAGAATTATTATGCAGAACTTGATATATATTATCGCGTGACCACCAGAGCATTTGGTGAAAGAACACAAAAATATTATCAGAATTGGCAGCGTGATCCTGAAGAGTGCTTGTTAGAAAATCAAGCTGGTCGCCAGAGATATTCCAATTATCAATATTGGGATCGAGGATAATAAACAGATCATTATGCAGTGTAAAGAATTGATAGGTGTTTCCATATCTGCTCTCATATAGTTCACGATCAGACATATCATGGTTACCAACAGCAAACCATACAGGAATGCCCAGGCTTTCAATATCTTCATCCACCTCATCCCAATCTTCAACAGAGGCTCGTTCAACAATGTCTCCGGTCAAAAATCCAAGCTGTATTTCTGTCCGATTACGGATATATCCAAATTTTTCTTTGAACGGGGGATGAAGTCCTACATTGTCAACTCCCGGCTTCCCGTATGTGTGTCCGGCAACAAAAAAGGAGTATGAAATTGCTTCTTCCTGAGCCAAAATGGCAAGAGGAGACCAAATATTCACCATAAGGATAAGCAGAATCAACTTTTTCATGCCCAAATATATACATTAACATAAAAAAATAGATATTTGTTAATTATGATTAATTGTCTGATCATATTACATAAGGCAAATGAAAAAGAACTTGATTTCGTACACTATCGTAGCTGCCATTGGAGGTTTGCTATTTGGATTTGATACGGCTGTGGTCAATGGTGCTATTCCGTTTTTCTCTGATTATTTTGATTTGAGCGATGCCATGAAGGGCTGGGCTGTGAGTTCTGCCTTGATAGGCTGTATTGCAGGGGCTTTGGTAATTGGCTGGCCAGGAGATCGTTATGGTCGGCGAGATACTCTTAAGGTTCTGGCTCTTATGTTTCTTATTTCTGCTGTTGGAAGTGGTTTGGCAAGCAGCTTGAATGAGTTTGTCATCTATCGAATGGTAGGTGGATTGGCTGTAGGTGGAGCTTCTGTTTTATCGCCTATGTACATCTCTGAAATTGCCCCGGCGCACCAACGCGGACGTTTGGCAATAACTTTTCAGTTGGCAATTGTTATTGGGATTCTATCAGCATTTTTCTCAGATTATCTTCTTATCAATACAGGAGAAAATAACTGGCGTTGGATGTTTATATCTGAAGCCATCCCGGCATTAGCTTTCCTGATACTACTGTTTACCGTTAGTAAAAGTCCGCGATGGTTGGTTAAAAACGGAGACATTGAAAAAGCCAGAGCAGTTATTGAGCGAATAGGTACAGCTATTGATGTAGAGAAAACCCTTACTGAAATACGCGGGTCAATTGCCATTGAGGGAAAAACAAAAAAGCATAAATTATTTGGTGGTCCTTATTTGAAGCTTATTGGGATTGGAATGATTGTAGGGATGTTTAACCAGTTTACCGGGATTAATGTGATCATGTATTATGCTACCGATATATTTAGAATGGCTGGTTTTTCTACTGACTCATCGATCGGACAAACTGTGATTATTGGTTTAGCAAATCTTATTTTCACTTTGATTGCAATGCGTGTGATTGATCATTTCGGACGAAAAAACATGTTGCTTGTTGGCTCTCTTGGAATGCCGGTATTTCTATTATTGTTTGCCTGGACTTTTTTCACAGGTAATGTTGGTGGGTTTAGTCTGGTTTTTTTATTGGTTGGGTTTACTGCTTTTTTTGCCTTTTCTCAAGGGGCTGTTATTTGGGTAATCCTATCAGAAATGTTTCCTAATGTCATCAGAGCCAGAGCTGTTGCTATTGCTTCATTTTCGTTATGGTTCTTTAATGGATTGACTACCTTTTTATTTCCGGTAGTAGTTGGCTCTTTAGGAGGAACAACCGGAATAGGGTATGTATTTTTGTTTTATGCCCTGATGACCTTTAGTAGTTTTTTCTTTTTTAGAAGATTCTTGTTTGAGACAAAAGGAAAATCATTGGAAGAGCTTGAAAAGGAAAGCATGGGATAGATGGAGCTTTAAAGATGAGCAGCAAGGCTCATCGCTTTCAAGTTTTCCGGAGGAGTTAATGGCGAGATCTCGCATCCGGCAGAAAGAATGAATCGTTCGCCTTTGTGTCTATTAACGAGTTCACGACAAGCAATTTCTACTTCAGCTTCAGACTTGTTCATGACCTCAATGGGATTGATATTTCCACCGAGAATAACTTCAGGTCCGAGTACAGCTCTTGCATGCTTAATGTCAACCTGGTAATCCAGGTCAAGAATGTCGAGTTGAAATTCTTTATACGAGGGTAAGAGATGGTTCGTATCACCGCAAATATGTAGTTTTACTTTTCCTCCGAGTTCATGAATATATGAGATTAATTCATGGTGTCTGTTTTTAACATATTGATTATAAGTATGCACATCAATTTGTGAACAAACTGCATCTCCAATCCCAATAATATCACATCCGGCTTCCAACTGCGCCTTGGCAAAATCCTTTCCGGTTTGTAAGCATTTGTCGAGCAGTAGATTGCAGAAATCTGCATCCATCATCAATTGAATGAACATATTCTCCATCCCTGTTAAATCGCAGGCTTCTGCCAGAGGGCCTTCAATCCAGCCAATAACAGGCACTTTGCCATGGGTCTTTTTGACCATGCTTTCTGCTGCCTTTATGCGGTCTAAAGTCCTTTCAGCTTTCATAAGATCTGGTCGGCGTAAGGCTTTCACATCATCAATACTATTTACTAAGGTATCAAGACACCTAGGCACACCATCTTTGACAAACTTTATTCTGGCCCCAAAAGCGCTGGTCTCACGGTAAGGGTCAGATATTACACCTACCATATCAGTCTGGAATTCCTCCATACAGGCCAGGTTTGCATCCACCAGAACTCTATAATCTGATGCAAATTCACCATAATTGTTGCCAATGAATTCGGCCGCAAATTGCATCAGGATAGGACGAAAAATAACCTTTTCAACAGACTTCCCTTTTTCTGCAAGTGAATTTAATCGTTGCTTTTTATTCATGAGGTTCGAATTTATAGAAAAAAACCTGATCTTGTTTTAGAATGCGAAAAACAATTATCCTTTGCCTATGGATTTGCACTTTAGACTCTCAGAAAAAAAGGATTTGGTCGATATTAACAGAATATATAATCAGGCTATTGAGCATGGTCATCAAACTGCAGATCTGAAACAATTATTATTGTCTGAAACAGAAGATTGGTATGATCAGCATGGGATTGAAAAATATCCTGTTTTTGTTCTTGAATTCAAAAAATGCGTAGTGGCCTGGAGTTCTCTCAGTAGATACAGAAGAGGAAGGCAAGCACTCAGCTCTGTTGCTGAAATCAGTTATTATGTTGATCAGGATTCCCTGGGGCTTGGGATTGGAAAAGAACTGATAGCCAAGACTATTGAAATGGCCAGCCAGTACGAGCTTAACACCCTGTTAGCTATACTATTAGCTTCAAATATTCCATCCATCTCTATTTTAGAGAGATTTGGATTTGTGGAATGGGGTAGGATTCCCGGAGCCGCAAATATAGATGAACAGAAGGTTGATCATCTGTACTATGGACTGAAAATTTAAGCTTTTGCTTCTCGTGATGTAATGCTTGCAGAACCATCTTTCTCCCAAAACTCAGTAGATGATGATTCCTCACCATACCCTCCGGCCTGATCAAGTTTGACCATTACTTTGTCTAAAGATTTGCTCTTTAGCTTGATGTTGTCTCTGATCAACTTATGAATCCATGAATTATTTGGCTTGTTAAACGGACAATTACGTTTGCAGTTAGAGCAACTGAAGCCATTATAATCATTACATGTTTCCGGAATAATGTACCATTTCTTAGTTCCATTATTATTGGATACTGATTTTCCTTCCCAAGTTTGTCCTTCTGTTGAAATGGATCCGCTAGGACAGTCGTTAGCGCAAATCATACATGCTTCACAAAATTCTTTTACTCCAAAGCGGATTGGTGGATCCGGAATTAATGGCATATCTGTAAACACTTTTGCAATACGCACTCTGGGTCCGTATTTAGGAGTTACCAATAAACCATTTCTTCCTAATTCGCCTAATCCTGCATCAATGGCTATTGGAATACTGAGAGCTGTTCCATTGCCAGCAGGAATGGCCTGGTAACCCAGAGCCCGAATAAATTCAGCCAGCTTATGTGCAGTGACAGCCATCCGTGAGTAACCGTCGCCTGTTGCTGCTGAGGCCAGACGACCTGGAGAATTGGTAATGCCATCATAATCTTCTTCAAATGCTAAGGCTATTACATTCTTTATGGTTCCGGGAATAACTTTTTTGTTAGTCCCTTCATCCGCATGAAGATATTCATCATAAACCCATAATGGATTGTATTTTGCTATTCCTGCTAAAGATGCTCCATAGAATAGTGATGCATGTTTAACAGCCACGGATATATCATTCCAATTGAGATTAATATCTGATGGGTTCCAAGGACCTAGTTGAGCCAGCTGCTTGATAGAATATGATCTTGTTTCCCAATCATAGAATGGATCCATGTGAGCGGTAGCCCACGAAGCCTGCATTAATGCATAATCCAGACGGGTTTGGTTAGGAACTTTCCCCTCTCCATCAATCATGTTGATCTGAAAAATGCTTCGTCCTCCCTGCTTGTCGCGTATCTTTTGCATTTCTTCTCTACGAATCGGATCCCAACCATTTCTGGAAAAGACAGTCATCCTGTTACGCATACTTTTTAGTATATCAGGATTGATCTGATACGGAAATTCCTTTCCTGATAATACTTCAACAGGTGTTTCTCCATATTGTGACTGGTTTTCAACAAGAAATCCATTATCGGTTTCTGCCAGTACTTTTGGAATACCCAGGCCAGTTCCAAGGGCTATTGAGCCAATGCCCATTTTTTTGAGAAAATCTCTTCTTTGGATATCGTTATTACTCATGATTTGTTGATTTTAAGAAAACAAAACGGGATAATAAGACTGCACCGATTATTGAAACAAAACCAAAAATCCCCCCCAATACCAAGGCAGCCTTCATGGCGCTTTCATCGATGAAACCCTCGATCATTTTCAACACAAACCCGGTATATGCTAACCAGATAATGGTGAGTGTCCATTGCCACCACGAGACGTTAAGATTTTTGGATTTGGAATGATTGAGTAACCCAAAGAATCCTGAAGCTAAACCAATGCCGATCAGAATGCTAAACATAAGGCTTTTGTTTTAATAAGTTGTTGTGATAAAGATACTTATAAGATGTTTTAGTGGAGTGGCTTTTTATATGTCCTTCAGCAGCTTAGAGCGTAGATTGCTTTTCGAGATATAATGCATGACCTCCACCAGGGGCCATCTTAATCCTGAGTTTTGTTTCTGAATTAACACTAATCTCACGAATTTGGTAAGACTCCTTATTGTTCAGGAAATGAGTATTCTCAGCATCCTCATAGAGAGTGGCGCGGAATTCTGTTTCTGATGGTAAAAAGCTTAAATCCAGCACTATATCTCTAGCACTCCTGTTTGTCAAAGAGCCAATAAACCACTCTTCCCCCGATCCACGGACAACAGAGATAAACTCTCCAATCTGTCCGTCCAATACTTTGAAACTATCAAATTGTGCTGGCATCTTGCGAATGCAGTCAAACAGATCATTTTTCTTCAAATATTCTTCTGGGCTATCTGGCATTATTTTCCATCCGCTGTAATTTACAATGAGTTTAGCTACTTCAGCAGCTACAGTACCCGGAATCTCCTGGAAGACTTTGACTCTTGATACTGAGTTGTTGAAATCAAACCAGCCATCACACATATCCAGCGGACCAGCAACCATGTTTACAAATGGGGAAGTGACAGTTGTTTCAGGGAAATAGGATTTCTTGGCATCTGCCTGAGAGTGACAAAACTCTTTAGTCATCAGATTAGGCCAGGTGCGCCTGTCTCCGCTAGGAGGCACCGGATTATCATGAAAATTCACCATCAACTTGTATTTAGCGCATAACTCCACTACCTCACGGGTATGAACAACTTTCTCCTCGGGAGTTCCACGCATAAAACCATATTTAACTCCTGAGGCTCCCCAGTCGGCGAATTGTTTTATCACTCTTTCCAATCCAAATTTCTTTGCTCCAACATCATTTAAATACAGAATTACTCCAACATTTTTTTCTTTTGCATACCGCATGCATTCTACAATGTCAACACCTTCTCGCGAAGATGTAGGGTCAGAGGCTTCATTGAATTCTTCACCATACCAGTCGGCATCAATAAGCAAGTATTGAACATTGTTTTCTGAGGCAAAATCAATAAATCGTTTATGAGAAATCGTATTCAATCCATATTCAAATCCATCCTCTGCCTTGTAGCCCCATACTCTCCAGTCCCACATTGCTTTTCCAGGCTTAATCCATGATGTATCGTCTATTTTGCATGGCTCGTTCAAATTAACCAGGAGATTTGATTCAAGTAAGTCTCCGGGTTTTTCCCCAAGAATAAAGCTCCGCCAGGAGGATCGAAAAGGGACAGATTCCTCAGATTGCTGCAACAAGAATTCTAAGTCATAATTTTCTCCACTTGCAGACAAACTAAAAGGAGCAAAGCGGATGATTTCTGCTTCGTGTATGGCCATATAAATATTAGAACTAAATTCCATGACCATTGGTGTACGGATGGTTTTGTCTTTTGAATCTGATCTTTTTAGCGGACCAGCATTGTGATTTTCTCCATTGTATGCCCACCATGTGAAATCACGATTAAACCTGAGTTGGGTGAGTTCCTTATTTATTTTGATTGGTTCATTGGTGTATTGCTTATGAAAATTGTACCGATAAGCGAAACCGTCATTATAGCATCTGAAAATCAGTTGGTATCCAAGATTTTCATTATCCTGACTTCTAAGGCTGAATGAATACTCATTATAATTGTTTCTAACCTCCTTGTTTTTCCCATTTATTGTTTGCCATATTTGATCTATTGTAGATCTTGACCAACCGTTAATCCTGACATTCTCAGAGAGGTCAGTATCGTTAATAAGAAGTCCGATAGGGGAGTTGTTTATTAATGTATCACCTGAATACAATACTGAGAATTGTATTTGATTATCAAGTTGAGAAAAGCCAATGCTGATATTCTTGTCTGGTGAATACAGTGTCTTTGTGTGAGATGAATAACAAGAGCTCAAAACGATAATAAGCAGAGAGAACAGAATTGTATTTTTCATAGTAATCCCAAAATTCCACATCCTTTGTCAGAAAACCAAATTGCTACATCAAAAAAAAGGCCACCCCCAAAGGGCAGCCTTCTTTCAAGAAAAAATCGATAATATACTTATTGTTTGTAATCGTAACCCATAATATAGCTATCAGCCCAGTGAGGATAACCATCTCTGCTGATAAGATCAAGTATCATTCCACTGGCACCAAAGAGTAATGATTTGGCGTCATAGCCCAATACTCTCAGATAAGCAGCCATGTTTGCACTGGTTTGGCCGGTGTAACAGTAAACAACAATAGTTTTATCAGTTGGAAGAGTTGTCAAATCTTCTGCAAATTGCATTGCAACTTTTGGAGTGTATTGCATCGCTCCGGGGATATGTCCTGGATCAGTATAATGAGCCTCACTCCAGTAGTTTACTACATAATAGTTAGCAGGTGCACCGAATACTTCAGCAGCAGTAACTTTTGCAGCACCAAATCCGGCAGTGTTAACTACATCAATTTGGAAATCCAGAATATCCTGACCAGTTTCAAATCCGGTTGACAGAACAGGTAATTCACCTTCAACGCCTTTTGCAGTTGCATCAGTAGTAAATTGGGTAGCATATGCATTGCTTACATTACCTGGCCAACTTCCTGCAAAATCAACATGCCATGAACACATTCCCCATTTCATTGAGAAAACGTTTCCATAACCACTAATTCTGGCAAGACATGTTACAAAAGCAGCAGTTTGGCCTGAATAACAAACGATTGCAACTTTTTCATAAGAAGCTGCATCAATTCCACCAAGGTGGGCAAGAACACCAGCTGCTCCAACATTCACGGCATTCTCGATATGACCGGTAGCGAAGTCATCAGCGGAACGGATATCAATGATATAAACCTGATCAGTCAGGTTCAAAGTATATACGCCTTCTGCAGTAACAATAGCAGGCATGGTGGTACTTGGATAATCAACACCTAAGGGTGAATCGGCACTTTCAAGATACTCAACCAGCACTTGAGATTCAATAACATCCTTTTGACAGGACGATAAGATCAAGGAAACAAACAGTACACTAAGTACTAGAAACTTCAGATTTTTCATTTTAAACGATTTTAATGGATTATAGTTTTATTTAAAGTTGAATAATTACAATTTGATTATTGGATCCATGAAGCGGGTATTTTCCCATCAACAGTAATGCCCGTAGTGGCAGATTTCTCCCAATCCAGCAGATTCTCCTCAAAGAGGAAGAGGGCCTTATTTATCAATACACCATCTTCTTTACGTATGTGACAATTTGATGAACATGAAGCACCTGCAGCAACTTCGGTTCTGGTAGTCCAACGCAGAATGTTGTGTGGTGTAGTATAGTTATATGTTGGGAACGCATCGAAATTTGCATATTCTGGTACACCATATTTCTCCCAGCTGTCAGGAGCACTCAAGGTACGACGTACAAGTGTGAACTTGTAACCTTCTACAATATCAGGAATTGGGTTCATTGCAATTTTGAAATCCATATAGGCAGGAACACGTGCACCCTCACCATGAATATGGCAGCTGGCACAATTATTATAGTCTTGAGAATGGCACACCTGACAATTGAAATCATCAAAATGCTCGGCATGATACATATTGCTAGACTCTTGTCCTGTATGACAATCAACACATTTTGGTAAGCGGGAATATGCATAACGTTGGTCAACAGGTTCACCATCGCCGTGCAGTTCATGACCGCTATGACAGTCAGTGCATGTATAACCAAATTCTTTCAAGTGAACATCAGGCTGAGTGCCTGGCTTAACTCCTAAGAAAGCGTGTCCCCCTCTTGATGTATGACAAGTAACACAAACGGTAATCATGTCGGGAGTCTTGGTGAAACTATGCCCTTTGGCTAATCCTCCTCCTCCAATTTTTGGTCGGCTCACATGGCAATTTCCGCATGTACCATGACAAGTGGCACAGTTTGCGTTATAACCTTCTATCTGGTGAGCGGGTAACTGGTCAAAGTCTTCTGCTCCGCTTAGTCCGCTCCTGATAGTAACCTTCCGCTTTTGTCCTGTGCCATGATGCAGACTGGTAGTGAAGTTTTCAGAAATCTCTTTGTGACATGTTCCACATTTCTCCAGATAATAATCAGATGGATGCTTAATGAAATTGCCTGAATGGGCATGTAGCTTATTTGCTGTTCCATCAACACCGTTATGACAACCGGTACAGCCAATAGCATAATGACCAGAGGCTTTGTAGTCTTCAAACCCACTTCCACCCATATATACTCTGTCGTAAGGCTCATAATGGGGCGCCGTTCCTCCACAACCTCCGGCTGGCGCTGCTGTGTCAGGTGTGTATATATCTTGCAAATGCGCGTAATTGGTATGGCAAGACTCACATGAGGCTACTGCGCCTTCAGGATCTTCTTCGTAGCATCCAGTCATTAAGAAAATTCCGGCAATAAGAACGCCAAGAATTCGTAAGTGTTTGATATTGAGTGTCATTATTTATTGTTGTTGAAGTGTATTTATTCCTCTGTGTGTTGTTGTAAAGATGCCGGATTCGA
>JAGLDP010000048.1 GCA_023145515.1 Bacteroidales bacterium | reverse complement strand
TTGCATCTTGCATAGCTACACGATCAGGACGAAATTCCACATAAGAATCTCCGCGGGTAAATGGATTTTCTGGTGTTCCAGAAAAAAGATGAGAATACAGAATTTTTTCTGTCAGGCTTAAAGCCTTTCCTGTTAGTTTTCTTGCTTCATTAATCGTAGCAGGCATTTTCGCATAAACCTGCTTAATCATTTCAATGTCAAAAATCATGATATTTAGTGTTTTTTGTAGTTTTAATTAGAACTTGTAATGCCTGACAAAAATCATAAACTATTTGCAATCGAGCAAGTCTTTTTTTAGCTATCTTTGCATTGACTGAATCATTTTTCTAATTTACTGATATACATGGATTTACTGGATAAAATTCGTAATAATGCAAAGAAGCACAATATGCGTATCGTGCTTCCTGAAAGTCTTGAAGATAGAACTCTTGAGGCAGCAAGCATATTATTAGGTGATAGTATTGCCCAAATAATACTGATTGGAAAGTCAGAGGAAATTAATAATCGAGCTGTTGAATTGGGACTGCAAAACATTCATCTGGCTCAGATTGTTGATCCTGAGAGCTATGAAAAGATGGATGCTTATGCTGACATGATGGTGGAGATCAGGAAGAAAAAGGGACTGACTAAAGATGAGGCTTTTGTTCTTTTAAAGAATCCACTGTATCTGGCTACATTAATGATTAAAGCCGGAGATGCAGATGGAGAGGTTGCTGGTGCAGAAAATGCTACAGGAGATGTACTAAGACCGGCATTTCAATATGTAAAAACAATACCTGGAATATCTGTTGTATCTGGTGCTTTTATAATGATTTTACCCGATAAAAGTTTTGGTGACAATGGGATGATTGTTTTTGCAGATTGTGCTGTACACCCTGATCCAACAGCTAATGAACTGGCAGAGATTGCAGTAATGACTGCCAAAACAACTAAAGCTATTGCTGAAATGGAACCCCGTGTAGCATTGTTGAGTTTCTCTACCAGGGGAAGCGCTAAGCATGAAATGGTTGATAAAGTAAGAACTGCTACCGAACTTGCTCGCAAGATGGCTCCAGAGTTCATGTTTGATGGTGAATTGCAAGCAGATGCAGCTATTGTTGAATCTATTGGCAAAAAGAAAGCTCCTGACAGCGAAATTGCAGGAAGAGCTAATGTATTGGTTTTCCCGACTCTTGAATCCGGAAATATTGCATATAAACTTGTTCAAAGAATGGCTAAGGCTGAGGCAGTTGGTCCTGTTCTCCAAGGAATGGCTGCACCCATAAACGACTTGTCAAGAGGTTGCTCAGTTAATGATATTGTTAACCTGGTTGCGATTACAGCTAATCAAGCTGCTGGTAAATAAAAAATAAAAGAAATGTCAGAGAAAATTGAAGCCATTGAAAACTATGGCTTAAGTAAAAAGAATCGTCCCAAAGCCCAATTTTCAAAAGTTGGTCTGGTAGGATGCGGAACAGTAGGACAGACAGTTGCTCGAATCGTTTCGGCTAGTGGGATTGAGGTTGTTTTTGTTGAACTAAGTGAAGAGAAAGTTCAGGTTGCTCTGCAAGGGATAGAGAAAAACCTGGATGATATGATTAATCACTGGGGAATGACTACCGGAGAAAAACGGAGCATCATGACCCGAATTAAAGGAACAACAGATTGTAGTGAGATTGCTGGTGTCGATATAGTTATTGAAGCTATAAAATCAAAAACCAGAGAAGACAGAGTGAGTCAACGGAAGGAGTTGTTTAAAAGAATTGAATCTTTTGTTCGTCGGGATACCATTATTGCAACAAACTCAACTACCGTAGTTATCACTGAGTTATCATCTGAATTGAATCATGGAGACCGCTGTGTTAGTTTGCATTTTAGTACTTCTAGTCCTGGCGCAAATATGGTTGAAGTGGTTAGGGGCCTGAATACGTCTGAAGCGGTTTATGAAAATGTAAAGAAATTCATTTCAATGATTGGCTTGAGAATGGTTCCGGTTGACGAATCCCCGGGCTTAATATCTGTTCGATTATTTGCTACCCTAGTTAATGAAGCCTGCGATATTCTGATGGAAGGAGTTGGACGAAAAGAGGATATAGATTTGGCCTTGAAAATCAGTTTGGGTTTTACATTAGGACCATTTGAATTAGCTGATAAGATTGGCTTAGACAAAGTTATCAGATGGTTGGATAACCTCTATAATGAGTTTGGAGATATGAAATATAAGGCTTCACCGCTACTTAAGAAAATGGTTCGGGCATCACAAGTTGGTCGCTCAGTAGGAAAAGGTTTCTATGAGTATAATGAAGACGGAAGAAAGATCGTTGACAAAACCTATTAATACTGCAGAATTATGAAGATCCTTGTTTTGAATTGCGGAAGCTCTTCAATTAAATATCAGCTCTTTAACATGAAAGATAAATCTGTACTCGCTAAGGGTGTAGCAGAGAAGATCGGACTAAAGGGCTCTTTCATTAAGCACTCAAAAGCAGACGGTGAGAAAATCAGGTTTGAGGGAGAAATCCTTGATCATCAATCAGGTATTGAATATGTATTGGGTGTTCTTACTAGCAATAATCATGGTTGCTTATCTAGTCTGGATGAAATTGAGGCAGTAGGACACCGCGTTGCACATGGTGGAGAGAATTTTTCTACTAGCGAGTTTATCAACGAAATGGTTCATGAAGAAATAGCTAAATGTATAGAACTGGCCCCATTGCATAACCCTGCAAACCTTAAAGGAATTGATGCCATGAGCTTGCTGCTTCCTGGAATTCAGCAAGTAGCAGTCTTTGATACATCTTTTCATCAGACTATGCCAGACTACGCTTATATGTATGGTATACCGTATGCTCTGTATAAGAAGTATGGAATCAGAAGGTATGGCTTTCATGGAACCAGCCATCGTTTTGTAAGTGAAAGAGCTTCTGAAATATTGAATAAACCCATTTCATCACAGAAAATAATTTCATGCCATCTGGGTAATGGTGCTTCTGTAGCTGCTATTCACAATGGACGTTCTGTTGATACATCCATGGGTTTTACTCCTATTGAAGGACTTATCATGGGAACACGATCTGGAGATCTGGATCTGGGTGCACTAACTTTTTTGATGGACAAGGAAGAATTAAATTTCCAGACTGCCAATCTTTTAATTAATAAGCATAGTGGTATGCTTGGAATTACCGGGGTCTCATCTGACATGCGGGAAATTGAAGATGAAGCTTTCAAAAAAGGTAATGAAAGAGCTATTTTAGGACTTAAGATGTATCATTACAGAGTTGCTAAATATATTGGAGCATACACAGCTGGAATGAATGGACTTGATACATTGATCTTTACTGGAGGTATCGGTGAAAATGGTACTGAGTCCAGAGCAGAGATATGTAAACATCTTGAGTTCTTAGGCGTTGATTTTGATTTTGAAAAAAATCAAGGTTCCAGAGGTGAAGAAATTATTCTGACTAAGGACAACTCCAGAATCACTGTAATTGTAGTTCCTACAAATGAAGAACTAGTTATCGCAGAAGACACAGAAGTAATTATTTCTAAGATGATCAATGAGTAATTCTTAATGATTCGCACAATTGCTAATATTGAAAGGAATCTTTTAGAGCAAAAATCTCTTAAAAAGCTTGTTCTTGCCGCTGGTGAGGATATTTATGCTCTAAGAGCAGTTATAAAAGCAAATCTTAAAGGATATATTGAAGCTGCTCTGGTTGGTGATAAATCTAT
>JAGLDP010000047.1 GCA_023145515.1 Bacteroidales bacterium | reverse complement strand
ATGAAGATATTGCACAAAAAGATGGTCTCGAATTGCAAGGAATCGAAATTATTCATGAAGCAAATCAAATAAAGGCTGTTGAGCAAGCAGTTAGGCTTGTACATGAAGGAGGCGCGCAAATTCTGATGAAAGGAGCTTCTTCAACCTCCATATTGCTTAAGGCAGTTTTAAATAAAGAATGGGGACTAAGAAAAGGTTCCTTGCTGTCTCACCTATCGGTTTTTGAACTCTCCAGGTATCATAAGTTATTGGGAATAACTGATGTAGCCATTAATATTGCTCCCGGAGTGAATGAAAAGATGGAGATTATTAAAAATGCAGTTGGCTTCATGCAGTCTATAGGTATTTCGAAACCAAAAGTGGCATTAATTGCTGCGGTAGAGAAAGTATACAACTCGATGCCTGCAACGATTGAAGCCGCTGAAATAGTGAGGAGATATCAAGCAGACGAGCTAGTAAATTGTTTAGTGGATGGGCCATTTGCTCTGGATATTGCAATAAGCTCTGAAAGTGCTCTGCATAAGGGAGTACAATCTCCAGTTGCTGGAGATGCTGACCTTTTGCTAATGCCACAAATTGAATCAGGAAATATCCTATATAAATCATTGTCATTATTTTCAGATTCAAAAATTGCTGCTGTGGTTTTAGGTGCTTCTGCGCCGATAGTGCTTACATCAAGAGCAGATTCAGAAGAATCTAAGCTTAATAGTATTATGCTCGCAGCTGTGGGAGGCATAATCTAATAATATATAATATGGACGCAGTCAGGATTTTGGCTATTAACCCCGGGTCAACCTCTACAAAAATTGCGGTTTTTGATAATTTGCGTCCAATTTTTCAAAAATCACTTCAACACTCAAGAGATGAGTTAGCAATTTTTGAAAGAATTACTGACCAATTCATTTTTCGTAAGGATACAATCATTAAGGAACTTGCTTCAGCAGGCATTCCTCTGAATTTTAACGTGGTTATTGGTCGCGGTGGACTAATTAAGCCAATTGAATCAGGAATATATGAGATAAACGATAAGATGGTTGAGGATCTGAAAAATCCAGATAGGGGAGAACATGCTTCAAATATGGGAGGATTGATCGCCAGGGATATAGCTAGTCAGATACTTGAGTGTAAGTCATATATCGCTGATCCTATTGTGGTGGATGAATTGGAACCTCTTGCCAGATATAGCGGACATCCTGATTTTGAGCGGGTCTCTATTTTTCATGCTCTTAATCAAAAGGCTGTTGCCAGAAATTTCGCAAAGTCAATCGATCGCAACTATGATGATATTAACCTGATTGTTGCCCATCTTGGTGGTGGCGTTACGGTTGGAGCACATCAGAAAGGACGGGTTATTGATGTTAATCAGGGACTGGATGGAGAAGGACCCTTTTCCCCTGAAAGAAGTGGAACTCTGCCTATGGGGAAGGTAATTGATGCAATGTCTGAGCCAGGAATGACAAGAGAAGAAATGCGCAAGAAGGTCGTAGGGCAGGGTGGTTTGGTTGCATATCTTGGAACAAATAATGCTGCTGAGGTTGAGAACCGAGCTCTGCATGGGGATAAGCTAGCTGCAGAGGTTTATGAAGCAATGGCATATCAGGTGGCGAAAGAGATTGGGGCTGCAAGTGTGGTTCTGAAAGGAAGAGTAGATGCCATATTAATTACTGGTGGTATTGCCTACAGTGATTTATTTATTCAATACCTTACATATCGAATAGCCTGGATTGCACCTGTAAGAATCTTTCCTGGTGAAGACGAAATGCGTGCCTTAGCACAAAATGCCTACCTTGTTACTATAGGAGAAGTAACACCAAAAATCTATTCCTAAATCAAAAGCAAAAAATTAGAACAGGAACCAAATTCTTCCTGATGATTGCAGCTCTCATTTTGCTTTATTCCGTTGGTAAACAAATGCACCTGTCCTCTCTGCTAATTGTTTTGGTGTTTGGGATAATTCTTAGTAACCATAAACTTTTTACTTCTGGTAAATTGTCAAAGTATTTTGTCTCAGAAGATATTGAAAATACTTATTCTGACTTTTCCACACTTAAAACTCTATCTTTAGCTTTTTTTAATAAAGATGAAAAAGCAAATTCCACTGTATCTGCAGATCCTGATAGGGATGGTGATCGGACTTATTTGGGGCCTGATTGCTGTTAATTTCAATTTAGAAGAGATTACAATCCGATGGATAAAACCTTGGGGCACAATATTCCTTAACTTACTGAAACTCATAGCAGTTCCACTCATCTTTGTATCCCTGGTAAAGGGGATATCAGGTTTGAGGAACATAAGTAAGTTGAGTTCAATGGGACTTAAAACCTTAGGCTTATATGTTATATCTACTTTGGTTGCCATAACAATTGGTCTTCTACTGGTAAATGCCATAAAGCCTGGAAATACTTTTCCAGCTGAAAAACAAGCTGAATATCAAGAAAAATTTGGTGCTAGTCTTTTTGAAAAACAAGCAGCAGCAGAAGATTTTGCTGAGCAATCACCATTGCAGTTTATTGTTGACATGGTACCGGAAAATATCTTCATGGCAACAACTGACAATTCAAAAATGTTGCAAATTATAGTTTTTGCTATACTTTTTGCCATCGCAATGCTCCTCTTACCAGCAAAGACTGTTGAGCCTGTAAAAAACTTTATTGATAGCATTAACGACATAATACTCAAGCTAATCGATATGATTATGATAACTGCTCCTTATGGTGTTTTTGCACTGTTGGCAGCATTGGTGGTGGACTTTTCCGGAGATGTTGATCTGTTTAAAGCACTTGGATTATATTTTGTTACCGTTGTTCTAGGACTTCTTATAATAGTAGTCGTATTTTACCCTCTGTTTCTTAAGCTCTTTGTAAGAAAAGCAAAGTTCAGAAAGTTTTTTAAAGGAATTATACCAGCGCAAATGCTGGCTTTTTCAACAAGCTCCAGTGCAGCAACTCTACCGGTAACATTGAAACAGGTAACTAGTGAGTTGGGTGTTGATAAGGAAGTAGCAAGTTTTGTTCTGCCGGTTGGTGTAACTATCAATATGGATGGAACAAGCTGTTATCAAGCTATAGCAGCAGTTTTTATAGCGCAGGTATTTGGCATTGACCTTTCCTTCGGTCAACAGCTAATTATTGTATTAACAGCATTAATGGCATCAATTGGAACCCCTGGCGTTCCTGGTGGCAGTATTGTAATGCTGATAATTGTACTTACATCCGTTGGTATACCGATTGAAGGATTAGCTTTGATTCTGGGCATTGATAGACCTCTTGATATGCTGAGGACTGTTGTGAATGTTACAGGAGATTCTTCTGTCTCTACAATAATTGCTAAAACTGAGAATAAATTAGACCTCAGTAAACTTTGTGATAAGTAGCAAGAGCAAATTTCCTTCGATTATTCACATGATATGGTGCGCACGCACGTAATTATTCAAATCTAATGAAGGAGTATTGTCTGTAAACAATTGATCTGCCGATATATCACCCGAATACTACACATGCCAATTCTATAATAATAGTTATATCTAACTATTAGCTATAACAAGTTACAAATGTACTAAGGATTACTGTGCATCTGTAAATCAGCACACAACTACTCCGATTATCTATAATGCAAGATTACAATTGTAATTGCTAGGATATCCCAGATTGCCATTACTATATCATTGCAGTCAACTATCAGAATGCCAGTCAATTGAAGATGTTTAGCTGAACATAAATATAGATGGAAAATGCATTTTAGGAATTATCACAGTAACATGTGTAAATATAAGTGTGTTTGTAAGGTGTAATAATCTTCAAACCAGATAGATAAGCTTAGAAACTTAAAATGCACATTAACAAGGTGAAAAATGCAGGTAAATGTCCTATATCCACCACATCAAGACTTCTAGAGCATTCACGCACCATAATCTATTGTTAAGCCAAGTAAAGGCTTGTATACTTATGCCCACAGCCACGAATTAATACTTTATATATTCTATACAGGACTGTTCGCAATTTACTATTACATTATGTCTTCCTTTACATTAAAGAGCTTTCGATATTTCATGTCGAAAATATTTATGGTTCCTAAGAAATATTTACAATTGCGGTTTGTAACAATAGTTTCCAATTGTAAATTGTAGTAGTTTACATCTGGAAATTGCAATTGTAAATCATCTTGATTACATTTGTAATATGAAGGATAGGATACGAAAACTACTTTTAGATGAAGGCTTAACCTCTGGTGCATTTGCTGATGAAATAGGTGTTCAGAGAAGTTCACTTTCTCACATACTAAACGGGCGCAACAACCCTAGCCTTGATTTTGTTATAAAAACAAAGAATAGGTTCAGTAAGTTGAATTTATCTTGGCTCCTTCTAGGTGAGGGAGATATGTATCACACAGACATTCAGGTCAATGATACTCATAAAAAGTCCATCCCAGGTACTCTGAATATATTTGATAGTCTGCCTGAGAAGACAAAAAGTTCTATTGATTCAGAATTAACTGAACCCTTTGATATTCCAGTAGTTGACAAGGAATTAGCGCTCCCTCAAGTTGATCAGATTGTAATATTTTACTCTGACCAAAGCTTTCGTACGTACAGGCCAAAGAAAAGCGAGTAATTTTTTCTTTACTTTCCGTATCTTGGCTAATCAAAAATTACAATGAGTTTTTATACCAGGATAATCCGTCCCGCACTATTTGTTCTTTCTCCTGAGAAAGTTCACCACTTAACTTTTTCACTTCTTAATTTCTTTAAACCAATACTACCATGGTTTTTCCCTTCTAGAATTAATGACAATCATTCTGTTGTTTTATTAGGTTTGAATTTTAAGCATCCTGTTGGATTAGCTGCAGGATTAGATAAAGATGGAATAGCTTATGAAGCTCTTATGAAGCTAGGGTTCAGTTTTATTGAACTTGGTACCGTTACTCCCAAGCCTCAGCCAGGTAATCCTAAACCAAGACTATTCAGAATTCCTGAAGATAAAGCTCTAATTAATAGAATGGGATTTAATAATAGTGGTGTTGATGCTTTGGTGATAAAGCTTAAGAACAGACCAAAAAGCATGATCATAGGTGGTAACATTGGGAAAAACACTAATACTCCGAATGCTGACGCTGCTGGAGATTATCTTTATTGTTTTGAGAAACTCTATCAATATGTAGATTACTTTGTTGTAAACGTGAGTTGCCCTAACATTCAAGATCTCAGAGAACTTCAGGATAAGGACAGCTTAATACTTATTCTGGACTCTTTGATTAGATACAGATCAACACAAGAGTTTTCAAAACCTATACTTCTTAAAGTTTCACCTGACCTTAATGAAAATCAATTGGATGATTTGGTTGAAGTTGTAAAGGAAACTAAGATTGATGGTTTGCTTGCTACAAATACTACTATTACTCGTACGGGACTAAGTTCTGAAAAGAGTGTAATTGAGAAGCTTGGAGCAGGAGGAATGAGTGGCAAACCTCTTTCTAAGAGATCATCTGAAGTTATCAGATTTCTGAGATCACGACTTGGATCAGATTTTCCAATAATAGCTTCTGGAGGAATTATGACCAAGGAGGACGCCTTAGAGAAAATTGAAGCAGGTGCTCAACTTGTACAAATTTATACTGGATTTATTTATGAAGGTCCTGCGCTTATACAGAGAATCAAGCTTGGCATACAAGGTCATAAGATAGAAAACCAAAAAACTAACCAAAAAAAAGAAGCATAACAAAACCTAACAAAAGCATACTATAATAGACCTCGAATGCCAGCTTGAATCAACAATATAACAATTCATTTTCTGGTTTGGTTTTCCTCTTAACAAGCTTTTAACAAACAATTTTGTGATTATGAAAAACAATCGAACTACACTACTACTCTTTGCTTTGGTTTATATCCTTATTGGTAGTCCTCTTATTAGTCAAGAAAACAATCAGGGTTCGAAGGACGATTTTAATTGTTTCACTATTCTGGTTGGCAAATCAGCTAGCAATACTGGGGCAGTTCTACTAGCTCACAATGAAGATGATTATGGCAAGCAGTTGGTTAACTGGTACCTTCAGCCTGCCCTACAACACCATGAAGGAGATGAGATTTTTCTAAAAAATGGAGCTTCTCTTGATCAGGTTGAAAAAACTAATAAGTATTTGTGGCTTGAAATGCCCGGAATGGAGTTTTCTGATAGTTATCTGAATGAATATGGGGTTTGCATTGCATCAAACTCCTGTCCGTCAAGAGAAAAAAAACCTCAGATTACAAATGGAGGAATTGGATACAGGCTTCGCGGCATCATGGCAGAGCGAGCATCTTCAGCCAGAGAGGCTGTTGAAATTGCTGGTAGATTGATAGATGAGTTTGGATATACAGGGTCGGGAAGAACATATTCCATTGCTGATCAAAACGAAGCATGGGTTTTAGCTGTTGTAAACGGAAAACATTGGGTAGCAGTTAGAATACCAGATGATCAGATTATGATTTTACCAAATAACTACACAATCACAGAGATTAATTTGGATGATTCTGATAATTATCTTGGATCTCCTGATATTGTCGATTATGCTGTGGATAATGGCTGGTATAACCCTGATGGAGGATACCCTTTCAATTTCAGAAAAGCTTATGCTTCTAAGGGATCAATTAAGCACCCCGGCAACTCTAAAAGGGCGTGGGGAGCATATCATGTATTGCAATATGATGTACAATTAGATGATAGTTTTCCGTTCTCATTTATACCTGAACAGAAAGTTAGCAAAGAAGATCTGATGCAGACTCTTGGATATCATTATGAGGGAACAGAATTAGACAAATCAAAAAACTATACAGAAGGAAGTCCCTACAAACTAAATGGTACAATGATCTGTGGCAGAGCAACAGTTTATGGCTTTGTAACAGAATTGAGAAGCTGGTTACCGGCTAGTATCGGAGTTGTGATGTGGCTTGCTCCTCAATGGCCCGATATTCAGCCATTTATACCTTATTATTGTGGTATTAGTAGTATTCCTGAAGGGTTTTCTAAGACAGGTTATAATCTGGAATATCCAGATTTCCAAAATCATTATAACCCTCCTGAAGATATTCATGTACGTACTGATAATCACTATTTCTGGAATTGTGTAGATTATTCAGATTATATTAATGAGGATTATCATAAGAGAATTCGTAAGGCTGTCAAATTCAAAAGAAGATTTGAAAGAAAACTATTTAGACAACAAAAAACAACAGATAAAGCCTTAGTGAAAATGCTTGCAAAGAGTGCTGAAGATGCGCATGAAGTGATGAACACCTACACAATATCCTTGAATTCTAAGGTTAAGACCTTCATTACTAAGTCAAAATAAGGCCTATTATTCTTAACAATTTTTAAGAAATTTATTGAATTTTTAAGTGTTTGGTTACTTTATGCTTGGTATTTTTACCATGTGAAAGAGAAATGCATGAAATGGTGCCTGCAAGGCCTTATTGTTGTCTTACTTATGGGAGTATTCCAATATTGTAATTCATCAAATAGTGAGCTTAACCAAAAGTCTTCTCTTTTAGATGAGAAAATAGTCCAGTATTGTGATCTGGAGGGAGAGCGAGGATTTTCAGGTGTAGTTGCAATTAAACGTCCAAACCAGGATATCTTTTATAAAAGTATTGGTTATTCTGATCAGAGCTTGTTGATAGAGAATGATCAAAATACTGTATTTGATATTGGATCTTTAACTAAACAATTTACTGGTGCAGCTATTCTAAAACTTGAAATGTTAGGGATGCTCACCGTTGAAGACAGTCTTGTAAAGTATTTTCCAGATATTCCAGATGATAAAAATGGTATTACCATCCATCATTTATTAACTCACTCTGCTGGATTTACAGAAAGGATTGGATCTGATCGTGAGAGCCTTCAAAAAGATGAATTTTTAAGAAGAGCATTTAATACCGACTTATTGTTCTCTCCAGGAACGAAATTTGGATATTCTCACTTAGGTTATAGTCTTTTGGGAGTTTTGATCGAAAAGGTTACAGGTAACAGTTATGAAACTTTTCTGAAAGAGAACATATTTGACCCTGTAGGAATGATCAATACAGGATATGTTTTGCCTGATTGGGATTTATCTAAAGTTGCTAATGGTTACCGTAAGTGTAAAAACTGGAGAAAACCTATGGATTTGTCGTGGGGTGCTGAAGGGCCGTATTGGAATTTGAAGGCGAATGCAGGACTGCTTAGCACAGCAGCTGATTTAATGAATTGGCATACTGCTCTTGAAAATAATACTATTCTTGATGAAGATGCCACAAGCAAATTTCTCGAAAAACATATTAGAGAAAGTGATAGCAGTAGCTCATATTACTCTTATGGTTGGGTGATAAATTCCTCTTACAGAGGCACTCAGGCTTATGCCCATGATGCTGGAAACGGGATCTTTTTCTCAGATTGGATCAATTATCCTCAAGAACAAGTCAGCATTTTGGTTTTAATGAACGATTATCGTCCTGGAAGCAGAAGTGTTGCCAGCGAATTAGCGTGGATCCTATTTTATCCAGATCATGAGTATAATATTCAATTGAAAACGGTTAATTGCTTTGACAGTTTGCCTGATTCCAGAATTGGTGAAGTTGCAGGCCATTTTGTTACCATGCTCTCGTCAGGCAGTGAAGAAGATGTTGAATATCTCACAACAGAATACTTAGGCGAATACCTGCTTGGCAAATACTCAAATGATAAGATATATAACGAGTTACGCCGGGTTCAAAAAGATGCTGGCCCTTCACGCCTTTCTCAAATTATCGTTATCGGTAACGATTATATGGAGATAAAGCTAAATAGAATTGCAGATGATGCAAGAATTGAACTAAGAATACGGTTCGACAAGGAGGATAATTACAAAATTCGTAGATTTATGTACAATTCAAACGACTCTTAAGGAAGAAGCTCCTTGATAATTGTTTGATTATTGAATTATCTTAAAACTAAGCCTTTTAGTATTCTGCACGCATTATTTTTAGTAATTTTCTCCCAATGGAGAATAATAAGGAAAAATCAGATTCAAGTTTTATTGAAGGACAGTCCTATCCATTTGAAATCAGGAAGATAATTCATATTCCAGGTTCTGGGGAAAAACATTTTGTGTTGATTGGAACTGATAAAAAAAAGTATCTTCTTAAGGCATCCTATTATGAGCATTATGTTTTTAAAGTTGGAAGAGTAATACAATGTGTAGTTGATAAAATTAATTGCTCCGGACAGATATTCCTTGAGCCTGAACATCCCTATTATGATATTGGTCAACGATACGACTTTCTACTCATTAGAATAACTCAGGAAACTAATATTTGGGGAGCTAAGGTATTCACTGCTTGGGTAAGAGATTTACATCGTTTTGAATGGCCTTGCCAAATTGATCAGCCAGAAATTTTTGAGCCAGGAATATCTCACTTATCTTGTAGAATCGAAAGAATAAAAAAAGCACAATTGTTCCTCTCATTACCCAGTATCAAAGGGATTCAGGTCAAATTACGTCGCAATACAGTTTATGATTTCAAACTGAAGGAGGTAATGGAGCACCATTCTGAACTTTATTATATTCTTGAAGGACCACATGGGAGCTATCATCAACTTCCCAAAAGAAACTACGATCATTTCAATTATACAATAGGGCAGACTCTTCAGATTAGGGTAATAGAGCTTAACGTTGATGGAACATATATCCTCGAACCAATAAATCCTTATTATCGTATTGGTGAAGTATATCTATTCAAATTTTTGAGATTTGAAAAAGCAGCAGCTGGTGATTTTGAAACCCAAAAAGGCACATTATGGGTTTTGGATCATTTTGGACAGGCAATTAAAATTCAACCCAAGCCATGGCAAACAAGGCTTAAGCTTTATCAACCAGAACATATTATTTGTAAGGTATTAAAATTTAAAAAGGGTAGATTAGTGCTGGAAAATGTGGATGATGAGAATGACAGCATAATTAATACCCCCATTGAAAACAAGAATTAGCATTATTTTTCTACTAGTTGCCTCAAGCATCTTTTCAAATGCTCAAGACAGCAGCGTTAGCTTATCAATGGTTTTAAAATCATCAGAAGAAGTAGAAGTCGTTCCGGCACCATTAAAATATAATAAGGATTTTGCTTTTAGCTTTACTTTTGATGATGCCTTGTTAGACGCTTTTGACTTGGCTTTCAGATTATTCAACGGGGGATTATCATCGGTAGATGGGATCACTTATCCGGGCTTGTATTATAGTGATGGATGTGGAAATCTTTTACCATTTACTGCATCTATAGCCTGGTATACTGCCAATGAAGAAGGTGATGACCTGCATAACTCTGTTAGTACCGGACATTTAACATGGTCGCAGGCAGTGCAGTTATATCATTCTAATTGGACATTCCTTAACCATAGCTATGATCATTCTGACAAACAAATGGATATTGATTATACCTGGCAGCTTAATCAGAATAATCAGGCTTTTTTTAAGAGAATAGGGCACTATCTTAATTATGTAATACCTCCTGGTGGCAATGCAAATTATATCCAGCCTGCTTTTGAGCTAGAAGCTTTAGCAGTTTTCACCAGCAATGGAGCATATTCACAATCTAGTGGAGAACCTATTATTGTAGATGGATGTGTAACTAATGATAATCCGGTTTTTTGGAGACATCATATTAATAGCTATGATGATACAATTGATGATCTTAAATCGCAGGTACTTGAGATGTTTGACAGCTCAGGAGATAATAAACACTTGTGGTGGAATGAGTTTACACACCGGGTTCAGTACGATTTATATGGGGGAAGTGTTCGATTTGAGGATTTTAGGGAATATATGGAGTATTTAGAATCTATTTACGGAGCAAAAGGAAGCGATAGAGGATTATTTGCAAATTCAATAGAAGTATTTGAGTATCTAAAAGTGAGGGATAATGTAGCCATCAAAATTGAACAAAAAGATAATCTTTTAGAAATAGAGCTGGATTTTGCTGAATGTCCGCAAATATTGAGATACTATGACGTAAGTCTATTGCTTACCGGAGCTGAAATTCAATCAATTGAGGCGCTTGATGTTGGAACTGTTTGCTATTCAAACGAAAATGAATATAGCCTGATAAATATCGAGCTACCTGATTCATATTTTACCAACATAAAGGAACTGGATGTTGATCATGTTAGCAACTGGAATATCTATCCCAATCCTGCTGATGATTATATCATTCTGTCATCTAATAGTTTAATGTCCGGTAGTGTTGAAATCTTAATGCTTGACTTTGCTGGTCGGCAAATTAAAACTCAAATACAAGCACATGATTCATCGTCTATTCGTGTCAACTTTGGCAAGCATCTACCTAAGAGTAGTTATTATTTGCTACTTGCATATCAAAATGGAAAGATTGTTGTGAACGAAAAAATTTATCTTTACTAAAAACCATATAATGCGAGTTTATACAAGAACCGGAGATAAAGGCACAACCTCTCTTGCTAGCGGAACCAGAGTTCCTAAGTATCATGAAAGACTTGAAGCTTATGGTACAGTTGATGAGCTAAATTCTATTATTGGATGGGTTGAAGCTCAGGTTTCTGACCCTGAAATAATTCTTCTTATCAATAAAATTCAATCCAGAATTTTCACAATATCCTCATGTCTCGCCATGGATAAAGAGGAATTTAAGGCAAAGCTTCCAACTATTAAGAGCAGTGACGTTGAAGAATTGGAGAAAGATATGGATAGGATGTTGGATCTACTTCCACCATTAAGATCTTTTATTTTACCTGGGGGACATCCAGCTGTGGCAGCTTGTCATATGGCCAGAACGGTTTGCAGACGCACAGAACGCTTAATGGTTAAGCTTGCAGAAACGATCGAGATTGACGAACTACAATTAAAGTATATCAATCGGTTATCTGATTATTTCTTTGTGGCTGCCAGAAAAACTGCTTTGGATTTTGGAGTGCCTGAAAAGAATTGGGATCCTGATTATGAGGATAAAGAGTAATGTTACTTCAATAACAATTTCAATAAAAGCTTCTTGAAAATTACTATCTTTGTCTGGCCAAAATATAGACAAGCTCAGTTAATGAGCTGATATAAAATGGTTTACTCACAAAATACTTGAAATAGATGAAAATTAGAAAAATATTTGCACAAGAGGTGCTAGATTCCAGAGGGAACCCAACTGTTGAAGTAGAAGTACAATTAGAAAATGGTGTTTCAGCCAGTGCAATTGTTCCTTCAGGAGCGTCAACTGGTGAAAAAGAAGCGGTAGAACTTCGTGATGGAGACAAGTCAAGATATAGGGGAAAAGGTGTTTTAAAAGCAGTTGATAATGTCAATACAAAAATTGCACCTGCCATAATTGGATTAGATGTTTTTGATCAACGTTTGATTGATTATACCATGATTGATCTTGATGGCACACCTAACAAAGCGCAATTTGGAGCTAATGCAATTCTGGGTGTTTCTATGGCATCTGCACATGCTGCAGCAAAAAGCTTAAACATTCCTTTGTATAGGTATATTGGTGGAGTTAATGCCGCTATTCTTCCTGTGCCAGCTATGAATGTTATCAATGGTGGCTCACATGCTACAAATAGTGTGGATTTTCAAGAGTTTATG
>JAGLDP010000046.1 GCA_023145515.1 Bacteroidales bacterium | reverse complement strand
ATTGAAGATGGTCTTGATGAAAACGACTGGACAGGCTGGCAAAAGTTAGTAAAAGAGCTTGGTAGTAAAATAGAATTAGTTGGTGACGATCTACTTTGCACAAACAAATCTATCTTACAAGAATCAATTGATAAAAATGCAGCAAATTCAATTCTGATTAAACTGAATCAAATTGGCACCTTGTCTGAGACTCTGGAAACTATTGAATTAGCCCGTAAAAATGGTTATCATTACTTTATCTCTCATCGTTCTGGCGAGACTGAAGATACTACTATTGCTGACTTGGCAGTAGCTACCGGAGCAGGTCATATTAAGACCGGATCTGGTTGCAGAAGTGAACGAATTGCAAAATTCAACCAACTCCTTCGTATTGAACGCCAATTAGGAAGTGCAGCTGTTTTTGCCGGATTAAAAGCATTTAAAAACGCTTAATTCTAATAATATAATTTAAAAAAGGGGCAGCTGGTTTCAGTTGCCCCTTTTTTTTGTATTTTTCAATATTGGCTATACTGCATTCAATTATGAAAGCATTGAAAATTGTTATTACAGGTGGACCAGGGTCAGGTAAAACCAGCATTTGTGATTTTCTCAATCAAAAGCATTTCAGAACTTATTCAGAAGGTGCCAGAAGATTGATTGAATTGGGTGAAGTACCTCCTATTGCAGCAACTAGTAACGATATAGCTACTAATTTTGGAGCTAAAGTACTTCAAACAAGAATCAGTCATTACCAGGATTCTTGTAATTATGAGCTTTGTTTTTTTGATCGTGGAATACCTGATGGATTGGCATTTTCATATTTCCTGAAAAAGCAAGCCGATCAATTACTTATTGATGCAATTAATAATTTGCGCTATGATCAGGTTTTCATTTTAACTCCATGGAGAAAGATTTATTCTCAGGATATCATAAGACAGGAAAGCTATGAAACGGCTGAAAGTATCTATAAGAATTGTGTTAAGGCATACAGCGATTCAGGATATTCAATACTTGAAGTACCTCACCTTTCAGTAGCAGAAAGAGCCTCCTTTATTCTTAATAACTTACATTTAGGATAAATCAAACTTGTGAAAAGATTTTAATAAAGCTCAATAATTGAAGAGATTCAGTATCAGATAATGCTTATTTTTGTCATCTCATATTATTATGATGAATAATAGTTTTCAGCAGGTTTGGGATAAAAGGAATGGCTTACTAGGAAGTTTGGCATTTCACTTGTTGTTGATTATTATCTTCTTGATCTTCAAGATTAATGGTGAAAAAAAACAACACTATGAAGGTGTTGAACTTGACTTGATGACTCTGCAGGAGTTAGCTTTTCTCGAATTTCAACAAAATGAAGATATTGTCGAGCAGGATGATGGAGCTCCTTCAAGAAATATTGCAGTAAATCAACAAGAGGATCGAATTGAAAGATTTGATGATTATGATAATTATAAATTATCCGGACAATCAGTTAATAATATAGTAACGAATCTAATCGAGGAAGATGTGAACCGGATTATTAAAGATAATAATCTGAATCCTACTGATAGTGAGCTTCCTGATATATCTGTTGAACCTATTGATGTTTATGTTCCGAAAGAACTAGAGGAAGAGCAAGTTTATGAAGGTCCGACAAATATATATTTCAGCCTGAAAGACAGAAAGATAACCAGATTAATAGTCCCTGTTTACAAATGCCAGGGTGGGGGGCTGATTCAAGTTGAGATACGCGTGAATAGAAGAGGGAAAGTTGAATGGACATCCATAGATACAGCAGTTTCTACTACTTCAGATCCTTGTTTGGTTAAAGCTGCTAAACGAGCCGCAAGTCAAACCAAATTTAATTTCAGCACCAAGGCAGCAATTCTTCAAACAGGAACAATCACCTTCAGATTCATTGCGCAATAAAGCAAAAAGCATAAGAAAGTACTTTTAACTTTTCCTATGCCTTGTGCCTTATGGTACTACAAAGTCAATATCTTCTTATTTGATCTTCATCCTGGATAACTATTTCTGCCTTATTGTCCCAAACATCAATCAATCCTACCGCCCATACAAATTCATCTTCAAAATGCCATGAGGGACTCCAGCTTATATCTTTTGCAATTCTTTTTGGTATCACAACCGAGAAGTCGTGGTAAGGGAAAGGAGCTCCAAAATACAGTATATAAGTTCTGTCGTCTGGTGAATAATAAACTTCCTCTACTTTGCCATAAACCCTTTTTACAGAACCTGCATAATGCATTGCATCATAGCTTGAGATGCTTTCTATATAATTACCATATCCAACATTCCAGTTAGTATGCAGTGGGTAATAATATACAAAACGCTGATGCAACCATGGAGTCCAACACAAATCAATATTTACAGGTCTTCTGTATGGATATCGAACACGTCGTATTTCCAAAGAAAGAGGTGAACTGTAGTAGTAATTTTTCACAATATGCCGATGATAACGATTGTTGTTCCATCTGTCGTAGTCGTTATATACACGCCTGAAATCATTTGATCTTCTTAAGTCAGAGGTGTTTCTATAATCCACTTTATATCTACGTGTAGCAAAAACTTTATCATTATCATGACTGAATTTTTTGCCATCTTTTCGTTCATAAGTACTGATGCCAGCACGTTTTGAACGACTAGCTGAAGAAGATGAAGCAGTTCTGCCAGAAGAAACCTTTGAAGACCTATCGCTGCGGTTAACTGATCTTACTGCTACTGAAGATTTTCCGTTTGAAGATCTTGATGAACTACTACTTCTTACAGTAGGTTTTCTTGCAGCACTTGACCTCTTAACTTGAGACGAGCGGCTTTGGTTTGCTTTGGAGCTTCTCGATTTAGCAGCAGTACTTCTTGGTTTAGAAGCAGTACTTCTTGGTTTAGAAGCAGTACTTCTTGACTTTGCCGCTGAACTTCTGGATGACGATGATTTAGAAGCAGTACTTCTTGACTTTGCCGCTGAACTTCTGGATGACGATGATTTAGCAGCAGTACTTCTTGACTTTGCCGCTGAACTTCTGGATGACGATGATTTAGCAGCAGTACTTCTTGACTTTGAATTTGAAGACTTTGCAGAAGATCTGCTAACACTGCTTTTCGCTTTACTTTTAGACTCTTTTGACCGGCTCGAACTCTGAGGATATGCAGTCATTCCTGCTGCCAGTATCAGGGTGAGTATTATTAGTTTTCTCATGGCTTTTGGGTATTAATGTAACAATTACCTACATAAAGC
Source organism: Bacteroidales bacterium (assembly GCA_023145515.1). Classification (GTDB taxonomy): domain Bacteria; phylum Bacteroidota; class Bacteroidia; order Bacteroidales; family UBA12481; genus JABHCC01. The sequence continues at coordinate 2,718 of JAGLDP010000046.1, read as the reverse complement.
AAATGGCTTGCCAAAAAACAAATATATATCATCTTGATGTATTCTAACTCAGTATTTTGGTATATTAGTGTGCTGGTATATTGTTTATTAACACTTTAGTTTTTACAGATATGAATCGAAGAATATTTCTTAAAAAATCTGCAATTCTTGGAACTGGCCTGATTATTGCTCCATCAATAGCTTGTACTGCCGAGAAATTAATAGGATTACAGATATATTCTGTACGCCAGGCTATCAATCAGGATTTAGAGGGGACGTTAACACGTTTGGCCGAAATGGGATATAATTCCATTGAGCATGCTGGATACAGGGATGGACTGATATACAATCTTAAACCCTCTCAATTTAAGTCTCTTGTGGACTCTTTAGGAATGAAACTACTCTCTGGTCATGTGGGGATTAATCCGGGATCAAAAAATGAAGAATGGGAGAAAATTATTGCAGATAATGCAGAAGCAGGGTTGAAATATGTAGTAGCGCCGTCAATTGGAGGTTCTCACAGAGATAGCCTTGAAAGCCTAAAAAGAACCACAGAAGCTTTTAATCAAATTGGGAGTATATGTAAGAAGTATAGTATGAAGTTTGGATATCATAATCATGCTTTTGAATTTCAGGAAATTGAAGGAAAAAGAATATATGACATCTTGCTTGATGGAACCGATCCTGAACTGGTCACAATGGAAATGGATCTGTATTGGACATACAGAGGGAATTGTGATCCTTTGGCATATTTTGATAATTACCCTGGTAGATTTGAGCTCTGGCATGTTAAGGACATGGAAGATGGCGATGAACAATTCTTTGCAGAAGTTGGTCATGGCATATTGGACTTTGGTGAATTATTTGCTGCAAGCAAAAGGGCAGGACTAGTACATTATTTTGTGGAGCAGGATGCCTCACGCAGAGACCCTATGGATAGCGTTAAGATGAGTGTTGAGTATCTAAAAAACGCAAATTTCTAGCTGTTTTGGTCACAGATAGACCTCCCAGGGCAGTGCATCGCAACTCTCGTGGTATTTTTTTTCCTACATCTAAAAGGGTCTTAATAGTTTCTGATAAAGGGATTACCGGATCTACACCACCTAATATCATATTTGCTGAAGCGAGAGCATTAGCACCAGACTGCACATTTCTGCTCAAACATGGCACCTCAACACGATTGGCAACCGGATCGCAAATTAGTCCCAATATATTTTGTAAAGCAATCGAAGCTGCGCCAAGAGCTTGCATAGCTGTCCCATTTGCCAGTTGAATCATTCCTGCTGCTGCCATCCCGGCTCCAGCACCAGTTTCTGCCTGACACCCTGCAACTTCGGCCGAGAAAGTGGCATCTCTGCTAATGAAAACACCAATTATTCCGGCAGCAAGAAAGGCTTTGGTAATTTGATCAAGACTAGCACCCAGCTCTTCTGCCATTCCTATTATAGCTCCGGGCAGACCGCCAGCAGCACCTGCTGTTGGAGCTGCAATAATAACCTCCATGGCAGATTTAGATTCCATTATAGCCATTGTATAAGCAGTCATTCGTTCAAGAGGACCACCGGGTAGAAGCTTTTTATTTTTCATCGCCTCAAAAAATACTGGAGATTGGGCACCTAGAATCCTATCGGCATATTCGGTCCCGGCAAGTCCTGTATCAATGGCTTCCATTATCACAGACACCATATCTTTCATCCTATCCAATACCTCGTCATGAGACAAGCCTGAACGCGCCGATTCATATTCAACTGCCAGTACCCATAGTTCTTTATCCAAGAGTTCAGGTGAATCTTCCAGATCACCAGCAGTTGCGAAGGGTAGAGCACTTCCTGTATAGCCCATAACTGGATAAACAGGATTAATAAATCGCCATAATAGTTTGTTAGATTTTTCTTTAGGGAGAACTACTTCCTTCGTATTAAACTCAATAATCAATAATTCATAATCTTTTCTTGAAATAGACTCTCTTCTGAAAACTTTCGTTTCAAACACTGGATCTGAGAATAGCTGTTCACCATATTTTTTAACAAGTTCACAAGGCCCCTGAATAAAAAGAGTGGGTAAATCCAATGATCTGTTGAACTCATATCCATCCAGACTAACAAATTCAATCAATCCACCCCCAGTGGATAAGGCTATTGCATTCAGCTCACTACCATTGCTCATTATAATATGACAACAGTAAGTGTTTGGATGATCGGCTTCAAAATCCTCAATAACGAAGCTTATTTCGATCCCTTTCTGCCTGGCAATAAGCAAAGACTCAGACATTCTTGGATCAGTTATTTCCATATCAAGCAAACCTGCTGCCAATCCGATATCTGATCCCTGTGTGTGGTAGCTAGTGGCAAGCGATCCTTTTCTATGAAAAGTAAAAGTTGCCTTGGTAATCAAACCTCCGGCCAATTGATGCAAGACTTTACCTATTCGATGTGATCCTGCTGTATGCGAGCTTGAAGGACCTCTCATGACCGGCCCTATTGCATCATTGAAAATTCCTGGTATTGATATTGAGTCCATAGATACGAATATAGATAAACTTGTATATACTCTGGGTATATTTGGGTCTTGATTATTTTAAACATGAAACTACAACAATATGATTAGATCTATTCTGCTAATATTAATACTTTGTTCTTTTGCTTGTACTCTTAATACAGAACAAAACAAGCCCATTATACTGTTTAATAGTGGTACCGAAGGCTATGCTTGTTTTCGTATACCAGCGATTATTAGTAC
>JAGLDP010000045.1 GCA_023145515.1 Bacteroidales bacterium | reverse complement strand
TGATAATGTTCATATGCAAAACTCGCTTCAGCTAATTAGCAAATTACAAGATCTGAACAAGGAATTTGAATTCATGATCTATCCTAATGGTCGTCATGGCTGGGGAGGAAACAAAGCTATCCATAACAGAAATGAACAGTACAAATTCTGGTACAAGAGTTTCTTCAATAAAGAATATATAGCTGACAAATAATTAGTTATTGAAGTTACATTCTTTCAATATTGCCAATTTTCGAATTGACGGGGGCGCCATGTTTGGGGTTGTTCCAAAACTCATCTGGTCGAACTATATCGAAGCAGATGACAACAATCTCATACCCCTGGCATTGCGCTCCCTTGTCATAGAAACCCACGGCCGTATCATCCTGATTGATAATGGGATTGGCGACAAACAAGGAAAGAAGTTCTTGAAACGTTTGAATATCTTCGGAGGCGAAGGATTGGAGGGGGGTTTAGCAAGAGGGGGATACTCCTTTTCGGATATTACTGATGTCATTCTTACCCACCTCCATTTTGATCATTGCGGGGGAAGTATCATGAAAAACTCGGAAGGACAACTGACACCCACTTTCCCTAATGCCAAATATTGGGTAAGCAAAACGCAGTGGAATAATGCCATGAATCCCAATCCGCGAGAAGCAGATTCATTCCTCCCTGAGAATCTATTACCCATACAAGAAGCAGGTGTACTTATGTTCATTGAACAGGCTGGAGAGTTCTGCTCTGGAGTGGAGCTCAGGCTGGTTGACGGACACACACCCGGACAAATAATCCCTGTCATAACAATAGCAAATAGAAAGCTTATCTACGGAGCTGATTTATTTCCCACCAAAGCACATATACCTGTTAAGTATAACATGGCTTATGACCTGGAGGTTACTAAAACAATGGAAGAGAAAACCGCCTGGCTAAATGAATTTGCCGATACCAGAGCAGCATTCTTTTTTGAGCATGACACTCAAAGTGAATGCGGACAGGTTAGTAACACTGAGAGGGGATTTAAGGTAACAAATAGCTATACACTCAATGAATGGCTCAGTTTACCCTGAACTGCAATGAATCTATAATTTTAGGATTAAACGGAACCCCTTCCTTGTAGTCTATCTCTTTTATCTTTTCTCCATGCTCAAACAACACGTCTTTCAGTCGTGATCCATCTAAATCATAAAAAGTCCAGGTTCCATGAGGCTTACCTTTTGAATAGCTTCCTTCATAATTTTTCAGTCCCGACTCTCTCCAGATCACAGTAGGTCCGATTCGCAAATCATTCTCATACTCGCTTTCAGACCATTTACGCCCATCCTGAAACCAATATGTCCACATGCCATGTCGGTTCCCGTTATAAAACTCCCCATGCATTTCCTTAGTTCCATTCTCGTAAAAGCGCTCTTCCTGAACTTTTTCACGAACATCGCCCTTTTGGGTATAGAAATATACTTTTTGAACCTCACCATTAGGCCAGTTCGAGATTATTTCCTCATCAAACTTATCTTGACATGAAGTTGTAATCAAGAAAATGAGGACAAATAAATACTTACAAATCTTAAATAATGTTAACATACAGTGACAATTGATAAAACATGTTGCAAATTATAAGACAGAGCGAAGAAAGTTAATAATTTGCACAAAATTGATTAAAAATTCTGAAATGAAAACAAAACAAGCACTTCTTATTTTCACTTTGCTGTTTATTGCATTGCAGGTAAAGGCTCAGTTCAATCCACATTATCAATGGACACTACTTGAGCAGGGACTTATGGATGAGATTATCGGTGAAGCCTCTGGTGAAACCTCTTTTAATCACATTCTAGAGATGAGCTCTTACAACAGAAATCGTCCTACTGAAGAATATGCTACAACGCTATTGGAAGCTGATTATGTATTAAAAAAGCTGAAAGAATACGGACTTGATGGAGCCAAAATTGAGCGTTTCGAGTCGGGTCGACAAGCATGGGATGGAATTCGTGGTGAGTTGTGGGAAATTAGTCCTGGCAAAAAGAAAATTGCAGACTACGATGACCTTAGAGCCATGCTGGCATCAGGAAGTAAAAATGCCGATGTTGAAGCTGAGCTGATATGGGTTGAGGAAGGTCGTGAGAAAGACTTTGAGAATATAGATGTAGATGGAAAAATCGTTGTAACATCCGGTTCTCCGGGTGGAGTACACGGAGTAGCAGTTAGCAAAGGTGCTCTGGGGGTTATTAGTTTCTATTCACCCCGACCATTAGTTGATCCTATTCAGATACCTTGGAGTGGCATTCGTAGTAGAAGGAGTAGCAACGGAGAGGCAAGTGAAAGCAAGTTTGGTTTTTTACTACCTCCACGAGAAGGCCATATCCTCAGAGATCGTCTTATCCGTGGTGAAACCATTAAGGTTCATGCGATTGTAGAAACACAAATGTTAGATTTGGATTTGCAGGTTCCTACCTGTATCATTCCGGGTACTGATAAAGATGCTGATGAGATTATATTTTCGGCCCACCTTTTTGAAGGTTACACAAAGCAAGGATCTAATGACAACATTTCTGGTAGCGCAGTTATTCTGGAAGTAGCAAGAATGCTCAGAACCATGATTGATGACGGGCGACTGGCACCACCGGCCAGAACTATTCGTTTTATCTGGGTTCCTGAATTCTCAGGAACTATTCCTTGGGTAAAGGCACACAAAGACATCATGGAGAAAACATTGTGTAATATGAATCTTGATATGGTAGGCTTGTGGCTGAGTAAAAGTCAATCATTCTTCAATCTTGAAAGAACTACTTACGGCAATGCACACTACCTTAATGATGTGGTAGAGAACTACTTTCGTTATGTTGGAGAAACAAATAGGGTTAGTTTAGTTTTATCCGGACGTAGTGGTTATCTCAATCGCATTGTTGCTCCATCAGGAACAGATGAACCATTTTACTATGCCGTTGAACACCATTACGGTGCCTCTGATCATGAAGTATTCAATGACTGGGGGGTTGGAGTTCCTGCAATTATGCTCATTACCTGGCCTGATAATTACTACCATACTTCAGAAGATCGTGCTGATAAATGTGATCCAACACAATTAAAACGTACTTGTGTGATATCAGCGGCCTCGGCTTACACTATTGCATCAGCTGATGCTGACATGGTTAGCTCAATTGCCGGTGAAGTATTCTCAAACGGAACAAGACGGATTGGTCAGCAAGCTGCGCGTGCATTTGATATGCTAAGAAAAGTAAATATTGAGAATTTTGAATCTACATATAAACTCTCAAGAAGCTTTATCGAAGGTGCCGGACTAAATGAAGCGGAGACCCTTGAAACTCTATTGGAACTTGAACCAGGCGATGTTGCAACTGCTGAGTATATCGCAGGAAAAGTTAGTCTGATTAAGCAAATTGCAAATAGTCAGGCTCAAGGCCTTGATCAGCTAATGGAAAGCATGGCCAAAAAGCTTGGAGTAAAAACAATTAGCCTGAAGCCCGGAAAATTGGAAAAGAAAGCCATGCAAATCATTCCTCAAGAAACAGCTCTGGTAAAAGAAAACGGCTACAGTGGATATCGTTCGGCAATTCAGGAGATTCCCAGAGAAGCAGCAATGGCCTATAGTCGTAAAATTGGTAATACCTCTGAGCTACAGCGCCTCTGTAATGGCAAACACAATGCTTTGGAAATCAAAAAACTTCTTGATACTCAATACAGAAAAGTATCAGATCTGGAAACCATACTGGATTATCTTGAGGTATTAAAAGAATCTGGTTTGATTGTTTATTAGTCTCTTATCCCAGTAGGGAATTTTTCTCATACAATGACTGCGGAAGGGGTCGACCAAAATGGTTGATCCCTTCTTTTATTACCACAGACTGACCAATAGCCCCTAACACAATGGTGTAAGTCTTTCCAGTATCAGTTTCTTGCAAGAATCAAAATCGTCAAATATGCGTGTTAACCGCTGCATTTCTTCAGTGTAAATACTTCTTTTTTCCTCAAGTTTCTCAGCAAACTCTTTCAGATCGCATGTTTTGTGGTATGTCTGTAATTTTTTGTTCACCAAAGCAATATCAATTCTCACTCCATCTAATAATAACTCGTTCAAATCATAAACATCACGAGCCTTATATCTTGTAAGAATAGCCCGTATTTTCTCAGCAAGAATTTCTTCTTTGTCAAGAGCTAAAAGAAAATAGTTTGGTAAATCATGGTATACTGGCCTGATAATGCTTTTTAGAGGCTTGTTATAAATGTCCCTATTTCTGAAGTCGAATGAAATTTTGCACATCGACTGGTTTGTTCCGTTAAAAAGAATTCCCCTGAATCGAATACTGAAGCTTATTCCAAATCTAGTTTCGTAATAATCCTTGATTTTTGTCTCAAAAATGTTTTCAATAAATGCAATGATCTTTTCAATTTTAATATCGACAAAATTAAAATCCAAATCCTCTGAAAACCTTTTTATTCCATAGCATTTTTGCAAACAAGGTCCTCCTTTGAAGTATATTGTATTAAAATTATCATAAAGCTTTGCCAAAATTAAATGCTGATAATAATCTAGTTCCAATTGCCCTAGATTATAGTTTAATTTCGACTTATAGGCTTGCAACTCATTCCTTTCCATTAGCTAAATCCTCATTTACAATTAGTTTCCACTTCGCATTTTTCATACCAGCATTACTTAGGTTTATATTCAAACATTCATATTTATTGTTTATTCTTAACTCATGTAAATGGATGTTATTTATTTCCAAAAGATATCCTACCCTTTTGTTTAATACTGATGAATCTATTTTTCTCAGATAAGAGTCTAATAATTCGATATTTATTTTCTCTTCATTCATTTTGATGAAATCATCAATATCAGCTAAATAAATCTTGGATGAGAAATATGTACAATCAATTATTGTTTTCTCAATGTTGGAAATAAACACATCTGAATTACTTATTCGTACTTTTTCAAAGCCAAAGAATAATCCATTCTTTACTTTATGAAAATGTATTTCAGTATTTTCTATGCTTTGAGTTTTCAGCAAGTTTCTTGCTATTAAATCTAAATTATTAAATCGTTGGGTCGTGCTACCATAGTATTCAAGAGCAGAGTGTAAACCTATGTATGTTTCACTAAATAACTTTTGTAACTGAAACTTATTCTCTATTCGCCTCAGGGAATAATATTTTGTTTTCAGGCGAAATATTTTGTGTTGCTTTACTAATCTTGAAAGCGTAGTTATTACTACCTCCTTTTTTTGTCCGGTTATTTTAACAACATCATTGAGGGTGAATATCTCCAGACCAAACTCCTCTAAATTCCTTTGTAAAGTAAAAAAATCCATTTTTGCTAAATCTTCTTAATACAAAGATAGCAAACTTTTGTTTACCTCAAATCAACATATTTGTTTGTTCTAAGCAAACAAATGCAGCCTAATCAATAAATCTGACAGACAGCCATATCCCTGTATTGCAGGACAGTCTCAAATTGTCCACTACTTTCCTATTTCTGGCGTTAGGGTTCTACAACCTTGAAAAAAACAACATAAGGATTATCATCTTCACTAGCCTTAATGCCATCATGCAGGCCACTAGATTGCTGATATTTAATAAGTTGTGCCGGGTCAACCATTCCATAAAATGTCCCATCAGGTTTAACTCCCCAGATCTTACAATCAGGGATTAAATTGGAATCCATACAATCATTGAGACAAAAAATCTTTTTACTATCATTTGACCAAAAGTAAGTCAAGATTTTGTCTCCTATACGAGTAATAATCACAAGAAAATCATCGGTTTTGAATACGCTGTAAGGAAGTCCACCTCGACTTCCTTCCTTTATATGATACCACAAATCAGGAGTTGCCAGAGTTTCCAATTCCTTTGACGTGAATTGATATTTTCCAAAATCTAAGCTGTACCGAACTCTTTCCTCCCCATCAACTAATTGATAAACATTGTAATTCCAAGGAGCAACAAAAAAGACTCCATTATTATGAATACTGACAGGACTATATAATGATTGAACTGTTTTATTGTTGCTCAGTAGAATGCCAAGATGCTTCTTTTTTGTGAATCCCTTCATGTATAATGTATAAGGGATGAACCTTACTACTCCTTGAGGATTAGTATTCACAGCATTATGGAAAACAAGGAATGTATCACGATTGATATAGTCAATATCCAGAATATAATCATCAGGAAGTCTTTTAAACCTAAGGTGATTAAGATTCAAGTCATAAATATGGTTTGTTCGTTTCCTTTGATCATATACAAAAATAACAGAATCTTCTTTGATTATTGTGAAAGCAAAGGGATCAGCAACTTCTCCAGGCCCTTTCCCCTTAATTGTTTTAGTAATGAAATCTCCCTTTTCTCCAAAAACAAAGAATGTTTCACTCCTGTAATTATCAAGAATATAAAAATGATTATCAAAATATCTTGCCTTGGAGACGAAACCTAACAGGCAGTTTTGAGAAGTTTCAAGAGGAATAATATCCTCTAAGCTAACAATCAATGCACCACGGTTCTTTTCGTCAACATCAATTTTAATTACTTCCGGATTTTGATCTATTTCTGATTTCTTACTCGAACATGATTGCAATAGAGCAAGAAAGACTAGGGTTATAAACAAAATAGTCACAGTTGGATTTTTCATATCTTCATTATTAGTGTTAAAACCTCTTTTTGTCTATCAGTTAAATCCTCTATTGAGCCACCTATGGCACCACCTTCAATATCGTCAATATATATCGGTTCTACCAATTTAAAAGACATTCGTAAAAAGTTGGCAGTAAACTTAAAATAATCTTCAGGATTCTGAGATTTTGGGTTTTATTTTTCCATTTGGGGCGGTGAAATGCATCTATATTAGAAACCAAACTTTCACTTACCACAAAATCTGGCTAACGACACCTTTATTACCTGCTAACCATCCGGTTTTGCCGTTTTCAGAAATATCCATGGTATGAAAACCTTCCTGGCTGATTTCTATCCATGATTCTCCAAAATCCGTTGACAACCACACACCCGGAGGTCCACATGCAATCAGTGAAGAATTATTAACCCATTTAATACTCTCCATGAAAGGGACTTTGTCGGCACCATCAGGAACCTCCCAATTAACTTCCCCTACCCGATTTTGCTTAACAACATTCAAACCTGTCTTCTTGATATTTTGATAATTACCACCTACTGCTACCACCCTGATAGTAGAACGTGGAGCAATAGAAAACAAGCCCTCTGCCCCATCGCCCTGTAAGGCAGGACTATCCCAAATGGTCCACTCTTTCCCCAATTCAGGCGTAAACCAGATACGGGCAACACTTCCCCCCGTAGCAATCCAGATTCCTCCAGAAGGATCATATTGTATACTTGTTCCACTTGCAGCAAAAGCATATTCACCTTTTGCAATCTCCGGAACAAGCTCAGGATGAAACCTTGTCCAGTTTTCTCCACCATCATTTGTCACCAACATATTCAATCTGTCGTCAACAGGATCTGAGAACAACACTCCATGCTGTTCATCAAGAAAATCCATGCCATCGAAAAATCCCTTTGGTTCCGTGTTCGTATAACATAGCTTCCAGATTTTTCCTCCATCCATTGTCTTAAAAATCTTAGATGCATCTCCTGGCCCGGCACTCATGAGCAGAGCAATCTGATCACTGAAACCATGCACATCTCTGAAATCAAGTGAATCAGCACCAGGCACTTGTCCGAATATCCAGTTCTCACCCCCATCAGAAGTAGTGCAAAACTCACCCCTGGATCCAGATATCCAAACAGTTTGTTCGTCTACCACATCAATACCGCGCATAGTGCCTGTCATTCCGGTTTGATGACTGACAATCTGAATCTTTTCAGGATCAATATTGTTGCATGAGGATAAAACTAATCCTGCAATTAACAAAGTGATAAAAAGTTGATTTTTCATCTTACTAAGTTAGGAAAAGGGGGGAATACAGGGGAGTGTGAAAGTTTGGTGAAAATGGTTTGGGTGTGGGGGTGTTAAGAAGTGTGGGTGTGATTTTTCCATTTTGAGTATTGGAATGCATCTATATTAGAAACAACTCCATATGGATGCACCAAAAGAATACAA
>JAGLDP010000044.1 GCA_023145515.1 Bacteroidales bacterium | reverse complement strand
GTCAGATGAAGGCAATGAATATCAGCACATTGGCTCGGTCTGCCGAGAATTATGGTTTGACGCTGATACTTGGTGGGGCTGAGGTAACATTATGGGATATTGTTCAGCTTTACTCAGGATGGGCAAGGCAACTTGATCTCTTGTCTGATGGCACTTTATCGTCAGAGGCTATATTCTTGACTTTTGAAGCCATGAAAAAAGTTAAAAGGCCGGAAAATGAGGCTGGCTGGGATCAGTTTTTATCAGCTCATCCTATTGCATGGAAAACAGGAACCAGTTTTGGATACCGTGATGCCTGGGCTGTGGGAGTATCCCGTAAATTTACGGTGGGGGTTTGGGTAGGAAACGGAGATGGTGAAGGTCGTCCCGGATTAACCGGATCAACAGCTGCTGCCCCGATTCTTTTTGATCTGGTAAGGATGTTGCCCGATGGAGAATGGTTTGAACCTCCTGTTGAGCAAATGGTAGAGGTGGTGGTTTGTCGTGAATCGGGTATGCGTGCATCTGAACATTGTATTCACAGGGATACTATTCAGGTTCCTGTAAAGGGTTTAGACACTCCTGTTTGTCCATATCATATAGGAGTAACACTCGACCAATCAGGTCGTTACAGGGTTGATGGCGATTGTTATACGGTGCAGAATATGGTACATAAGAAGTGGTTTGTTTTGCTGCCAGGGATGGCTGCCTTTTACAAGGGCAAGAATCCATTCTACCGCCCACTTCCACCCTGGATGCCGGGATGCTTGCCAGATGCTCAGTACTCGCCTCTTGAAATTCTTTATCCTCACCCGGGCGAGGAATTATTTGTCCCTGTAAATGCTTCAGGTGAGCATGAAAGCATTGTAGCTGAGGCAACTCATGTGAGTATGAGCGTAAATGTTTTCTGGTTCATAGATGAACTATATCTTGGCACCACAAAGGGGATTCACAAAATGGCTCTGCAACCGTCAGTCGGAATACACAGACTTAGTTTGACGGATGCAGAGGGGAATAGTGTGGATCGGGCGTTTGTTATAAAGTAGTTCATCTCACCCACTCTTGATTCTTATTCCTTCACTTCGAGCTTCACATCTTCTACTTTAGCTAAGTCTTTTTTGTAGTAAAATGAGCCTAACAGAAACAGAACAGCAGAAATAATCAGGAATATGGGCAGGGTTTTCATGGCTGTGGCAAGATCTGTTTTTCTTGCAATATGTCCTATAACGATAGGTCCTAAAGAAGCCCCAATTAAGTTTTGTATAAAGACTGAAAGCGCAAAAGATGTGGCTCGTAATCCTGGATGCACCAGGTCTTGAGTAGTTGCGGCTGCTCCTGGAATAAACGCAGTAATCGTCATTCCCATGGCTAGTAAAATTATGTATTGTTGAATATCTACAAAAATAGTAAAGCTCAGGAAGCACAGCAGGGCTGCTATAATGGTTGTAATAGCCGGAAAAAGCAGGCGGGCATTAATTCTTTTTTTACGCCATCGATCAGTGAGGTAGCCTCCTAATGGAGCACCTATTATTGCTAGTAGCATGACCAGAGAGGCTTTAGGTGCTGCTTTTTCCATGGGGAGATCGTACATTCTCTCGAAGTAAGAAGGTAGCCAAAATAGTACTGAAGTAGTTACAAAAACCACTCCTGTGAAACCAAAATAGGTAAACAACAAAGCAGGCTTGCTTAAAAATTCTTTAGCCAGTTCTTTAAAGCCCATTTTTACCCTTTTAGGAGTAGCTGCTTCAACTCTGCCTGTATATAGTGGCACTGTTTTATAGTCTTTTACAAAGAAAAATAGAATAGCTATGATCAGTCCGGGGGCTGCAACTAGTCCGAAAGCAGACTTCCACCCCCAGTTAGCAGCAATAATCCCTCCAACAGCCACTCCAATGGCGGCACCCAGAGGAATTGAGGCATTCCAAAGCCCCATAATCCATGATCTTTTTTCTTTAGGATACATAGCTGAAATCATAGCAGATCCACCTGGTGCATATCCAGCTTCACCTGATCCAACAAATCCACGAGCAACCATCAGTCCACCAAAACTTCCGGTAAAAGCACAAGCGGCAGTAGCGAGACTCCAAATGGTAGCCATGGCTCCAATTGTTTTTCGTCTACTCCATCTGTCTACCAAAGCTGACAGTGGTAAAGTTAGCGCGACTATTGTCCAGTAAACAACTGAAGAAAGCATAGGTATTTGAGCATCATCGATGCCCCAATCTGCCTGAATATATGGCACCAGGGCTCCAATGATCATTCGATCTGCATAATCGAATAAATAGAGAAGAAAGAGCAATGAAAAAACATAATTGCTGTACCCGGGCGTAAAGAGGTATCCGGGCTTAATTGCCTTTGATTTGGCCATAATAAACTGGGTTAGGTTTGGAAAAACAAAGTTCACCTGTCGGGGTTGAAGGTTGCGAAAAGATTTGAGGAATACAAATTTCAGTGATTCGGGGGATCTGTTTTTGATCAAATTTTTTCCATTCTGTCCTTCCATTTGCATCTATTAATTGAGAACAAAACAATATGCTGCCTTTAAGGTAGCCAACAAGGAGTTGGGATGGGGGAAGGCAGTGGTTGAAAAATTAGCTCATCGTAACCACCTGGCAATAAAAGACCACTACACTTTTGATTTTATGGAATTATCAGAAAAGCATTGTGAAAGAGAACTCGAAGTTTTACATCGACTTGCTGTTATATAATCGCAATCTAAGCTGTCTAATTGATTAGCGCCTTAAAATGGCAGATCGTCAACACTGCTCTCTGCATCTAGTCCTAATGGCTCTTCTGTTGGTGGAGGAGCTGCACTTTCTGATGATGTGGATGAATTGGATGAAGCTGTACCAGCACCTTTTTGTGCTACTTTCCAGGCCTTAACATCGGTATACCAACGACCATTATACTCGCGACTTTCAATATCGATAGAAACTTCTACATCCTGATTTTCTTTGATGCCAAAATCATCAATTTTATCACCCCATACCATGAAACAAATCTTCTTTGGATACTGAGCTTGTGTTTCAAGAATATACTCCTGCTTTCTCCAGCCACCTTTAGATGATTCGCCTGACTTCTCTTCCAGAATTTCTATAATTTTGCCTGTGATTTCCATTATGATTATTTTTGAAAAGCGAAAATAAGAAAAAATACTGTCAATCGGCAAAGAAAAAACAGGACTTATTGCCTCCGAAAGATGAATGACGAAAAACGAAATATCTTCTATTTCGCAAATCCTTCAGGCACTTCAATAACAATAATCTGACCTGAAACTGTCATCACCCCATTGGCAAAAACTTTAGCATCGACAATGACCTTTTTTCCTTTTATTTCGCGAATAGTTCCTCTTATTTCCAATTCTACTCCAATTGGTGTTGGCTTATGGTAATCAACTTTCAATGATGCGGTTACGCAGCGCGGCGCATTGAATTCAGTGAGTTCAATATTTCGTTCACGGGCAATGGCAAGTGATCCTGATCCTGTGCCATGGCAATCAATAATAGAAGCTAATAATCCACCATACACAAAACCTGGAAGAGCAATGTGATACTCTTTTGGCAAATAATGGGTAACAGTCTCATCTCCGTCCCAATAAGTCTTAATCTGGTGACCGTGGTGGTTCTCTCGTCCACATCCGTAGCAATGAGCAAAATCTTCGGGATAATAATCTTGTAATCCTTTCATTCACAAAAATAGGAAAAGAATTACAACCGATCCGATCCGAATCACAGAATCCCCGAATCACAGAATCCCCAGTCCTTCTTCATTTGTTATTCTCGGAGCATATCCCAAATCCTTCTTGGTATTTGAAATGTCAAACCAATGAGATTGCGACAGCTCTTTGATCAGGAAGGGTGTTAGAAGTGGTTCTTTATCAGGGATGAAAGCCAGATGGTAGGCAGATGAGATGGAAGCTATAAATAATGCCAGTCTTGTGGGGATTTTCTTTTGTATCTTATCCATGCCAGCTCTTTCAAGAATTTTGTTGATGAATTCCCACATTAATACCGGGTCATCATTGCTGACAAAATATATTTTGCCTCTGCATGAGGATTTGCTGTCCAAACTTTCTAAAGCATTGATATGTGCATCAATAAGGTTATCAATGAATATTGTGTCTATTCGGTTTGTGCCCTTGCCAATAATTCTTAACCTGTCGGCTTTGGCTCGTTGTAGAAGTCGGGGAATAATATGACGATCTCCTGGTCCCCAAATGATATGTGGCCTGAGGCATATTGTTCTCAACTGCTCACTATTGGCTTTCAAAACAATTTGCTCAGCCAAAGCTTTTGTTTTGGTATAATGACTCAGAGCTTTCTCAGGGTATGGAAGGTCTGTATTCCCGTTTTCAATTGAATGGCCAGCAAAAATAACACTAGCTGAACTGGTGTAAATAAGACTTCTGATCTTGAACTTCTGGCAGGCTTCTGTCACATTTTGAGTGCCGAGAACATTTGTTTCATGATAGTCTTTGTATGATCCCCAAAAGCCTGCTTTGGCAGCAACATGAAAGACAATTTCCTGATTCATTATTGCTTCATTTACAGCATCGTGATTGGCAAGATCTCCACGAAAGATGCGAACCCCTAATGCTTGTAATTCAGGATATTCTTGCCGGCTGAAGCTACTGACATCAAAGCCTAGTGATACCAGCTTCTTAACAAGAGCAAGGCCAACGAAGCCTCCCCCTCCTGTTACCAGAACCTTTATTGAATTTTCTCTTGTGCCCATAGGCTTAATTTTTCCCTGAAAATTTTGGCATTATGTCGGGGGTCAACCGGGAATTCCTTTTTTATCAGGAAGTGATTTATTGAATTAGTGAGTTGATGTTCAGAGGCTAACCTTAGTAGTTCGTGAATGAAACTAGTCTTTAAATTTGCTTTGTAAGTCGATGCTGGTTCAATGATAATCACTGGCAGTGCAATGCCGTTGGCTTGTTGATTAATGCCAACCAGAGCACTTCGTCTGACAAGAGGATGTTGGTTGAATATTGCTTCAGTGGGAATGGTAAAGAGAGTTTTTCCTGAGATTTGTACCCGGTGATTTTTCCGGCCATAAAACCAAATGAGTCCGTTCTTATCCTTTCGTCCCAAATCTCCCATTCGGTGAAAGATTCTACCATTCTCATCCTTAAACTTTGATGTTAGATTGGCCTCAGGATTAAAATATGATTCTGTAACCACGGATCCAGTAACGGCGATTTCACCAACCTCATTAACAGCGAGCTCAGCAATCTCATTTCCTTTTGATATTTGTTGATTGGAAATTGGAATTATGAGTGTTTCATTATCTCCAATGGCTTTTCCAACACAAATTCCTTCAGGATTGGGGTTTTCCTTTGTTATTCTTATTAGTTCAACAGCTTCAGCATCAGTTACAGGTAAAGATTCTGTAGCTCCGTAAGGAGTATGGATTTTTGCGTTCTCAGGAAGATGTTTTTTGAAATCCTCTAGCAGTTTAACCGGTACCGGAGCTCCTGCTGTAACAATCCTTTTTATACTATCCAATTTCAAGGAATGATCATGGGCGTATTCAGCTAATTTCCGAATCACCATGGGTGATGCAAACATGTGGGTGCAAGAATAGTCTTTAAGGTTTGCCCATACTTTGGCAGGGTTGAGTTTCGCGGGCTGAGTAGGATTCATATCGGCAATAGCTACTGTACAGCCCAGACAAATTGAGAATAAACCGATAATAGGAAAAGTACACAAGTCAACCTCCTTTGAGCTCCATTGGTAATGAGTTCTGAAGAGCTCAATTTGTGCATGAAACATGCGATTCAGGTACAGAACTCCTTTTGGCGGACCAGTACTACCGCTTGTAAAGAAGATTCCGCCTAATTCGTCTCCGTCAATAGTTGCAGAAGGAAAGGGCTTATCGGTATTTTTATACAGCTTTGAAAGTTTATGTCCTTTCCATATCCATCTTGTACCCACCGTAATAGAGATACTTATGTCCTTGAACGATTTATGATGGATAAGTTTAAAAAGGTGAGCTGAGGGTATTCCGATAAATGCATCTGCTTTTATTGTTCGCAATGAAGATTTCATTACATGCTGACCAACCCCTGGATCGATTAGAACTATCACAGAACCGATTCTGAACAAGGCAAATACAAGAATATAGAACTCGGCATTGCTTGTGGCCAGAAGTATAACCTTCATCCCTTTTTTTATTCCAATTTCAGATAAGCCATGGGCTAAAAGATCTACCTTCTTATCGAACTCAGAAAAAGTAATTTGTTGAGGATGTATAATGACTGCCTTATCAGGATTTAGTTGAGCCTGATCTCGTAAATAGTCTGATAAATTGCCAGCATTACTCATGTTGATGAAGGTTTCTGTACCAAGCCAATGATACCTGGATTCCTGATCCTACTGCAATGAATAGAACGTTTCTGGCCTGATGGAATTTACTACTGGTCATGGCTCTGCTCAAACTGTATCCTAATCCGGCCGTATGAATTTCTCCACCATCAAGAATCTTACCGTAAGAATCTTTTGGCAGGCGGAGCCATGTTTTTAGTTTGATTCCGAATTGTTTGGGACTGTGAGAATAGAGAAGTAAATCAAAATCTGCTGCTGAAAGTTTATGATTGGAAAAGAATTCAGTTAAAGTAATCTTTGCTGATTCAAAACATTGCTGTGCATATTCTTTGTCTTGATTGATTTTTAAAATATGACGATTAGATTTTCTGAAATCAGGCTTATCCCACCTCAGTGCAGATGTTTGTAAATCAGCATGTTCAGGAAATGATTTGTGAAAGAATTCAATAAAGCCACTTTCTGCAGGGCCTTTTTTTAGTGTAATTGCAGTTGCCGCCGGTGAATAAGGAAACACCCATCTGTCAATTCTTCTGGGAATAGCATCTCCGGATACCACAATTCCTGCCTTAGATTCTCCGTTTTCAATGAGGTTTGAACACACCTCCAGCGCATTAATATAACCTACACCACCATTATTAAGATCAAAACAAAAAGGGCTGCCACAGTTAATACTTAAATCACCATGAATCAAAGCTGCAATTGCCGGCTCACCAATATGTTTGTCGCGAAAGATTCCCGTATTAATAAAAATACCTATTTCCTCAGGGTCAAGTCCTTCTTTTGAAAGGCAATCTTCGACAGCTTTTACGGAGAGTCTGATTGAACTCCGTTGAAGCTTTCTGGTTTTGGGTAAAACCGTCGCTGAATTATGGATTTGTGCTCCCATGCAGTTTTATCAGGTCATTAATCTTAAAAACAATAACACCAAAAACTATTCCCGAGGCATAGCTAATTCCTAGAATTCGGTCATCGGGTTTGAAAATCCCCTTCATTAAGTTATCATAAAGGCAGATAAAATGGCTGGTTGATGCCGTGTTGCCATTGTATTGAAGATTCATTAAGATCTTACCAGGACTACCTTTGAAGTATTTTGAATAGGTTTTTGCTCCTGATATTATTGCAGCCCGTGAGGTCTGATGAGGAATTAAAAAATCAATATCTGAATATTTAATACCAAAACTCTTCATGGCTTCCTCAATAATCGGGATTGAGTTTTTTATGGAAACATCATGAATCTGTTTGGCTTTTGTTTTCATAGCAGCCCCAGGAAATTTGGGTCTTGGCTGAGCTGTACAAAGACGGTTATATTCAGTCTGACTGGTAAAACCATGCGATTGAATAGCCAGATCCTGGTCTTTTGTGGCTTCCATAATTAATGCACTTCCAGCATCGCCAACTGTAAGAGAAGCGAATTCATTGCTGGTGGGTGTTTTTATCTTTCTAATGGCATTATGAATGAGGCTGGAAATAAATTCACCACTCACAACTAAACAGTTTTTAATGACACCCTGTTCAATCAAAGATTTTGCAATGAGCACCCCTGTAAACATTCCGGC
The DNA here is from genome assembly GCA_023145515.1 of Bacteroidales bacterium. Classification (GTDB taxonomy): domain Bacteria; phylum Bacteroidota; class Bacteroidia; order Bacteroidales; family UBA12481; genus JABHCC01. Next base: position 5,858 of record JAGLDP010000044.1, on the reverse strand, counting down.
GCAAGCGTTTGATACATCAAAGCTTCTGGCATCTGTAATCCCTAAGGCTTGTTTTATCACGAATGACATGGAGGGCTCGTACTGCTGGTGATGCCCTTCTGTATATCTGGTAATAGAGCAACTTATAATCATTTCAATATCAGCAGACTTTAAGGAAGATCGCTGTATGCAATCCTTTGCAGCCTTGATGGCCAGAGTGAAAGAATCTTCATCTGGCTTACATACATTCCTGGATTTAATACCCGTTAGTAATTCAAATTTGAATTTGCCAGGAATCTTCAGCTGCGACATGATCTGGTCTGTTGTTAAGATATCACCAGGTATTGCACGACCCAGGGATTCAAAACGAGCATACGTTTTATTATCTTCAGACTTATTCAATCCTATCTTATTTATTTAAAGAATTAGCAAAATTGATGAGCAAGTTAGCTAATTCTTCTCCAGCATCCTCTTGAATGAAATGACCACCACGTAATTTCTGATGGGCTTGATTCTGGCAGCCAGGAATTTTGGCTATTAAATGCTCAGCCCCACCACTAGTGAATTTATCCTTATCGCTGAATAAACAAAGAACCGGAGTATGCATTTGCTCTAGTTTTTGCCAGATTCCGATATGATCCTGAATGATGGGGTCGTCTTTGCTTTTGGGAATCCATTGTGGTAAAACCCTAACTGGTATTTTTGTTCGAGGTTTTTGAAATGGACGTGAATAATTCCTCTTGACTTTAAGAGGAAGCGTATGTGAGCAACCCCAGCTAACAATTTGTCCTACAGGAATATAAGGTGAGTATTTTGCAAACCATTGCCAGATTTTTAAGCGAGGTGGTATTTTTAATTGGTTGGTAGGCAGCAATCCGTTAGAAGCAGCACATCCCAAAATTTGATTTTGGTTTTCAACTGTTAAATGCAGAGCAAAGCCAGCACCCCAATCTTGTCCATAAATGATGATAGAGTCCAGGTTCAGCTTCTTCAAAAAAGAATTTAGAATGCTGAATTGCCGGTTGTAAGTATAATCAGATGCTTTTTCAAGTTGATCAGATTTCCCAAATCCTATTAAATCAGGACACACAACTCTGTATCCTTTAGCGGTAAGAATTGGAATAATCTTACGGTACATATAAGACCATGCAGGAAGTCCATGCAACAAAAGAAACGTTACATTCTCTCGAGAACCTTCATCAAGATAATGAACGCGAAGCCCATCAATCTCAATATATCGCGATAAAAAAGGATATTCAAAAATCCCCTCCAAAATGTAACTCCTTACTTATGACTTATTCCCAATTACCTATGCCCTCTTAATGCTGATGTCCACCCTCACCATGTGCATGTCCATGGCTAAGTTCTTCTTCAGTAGCATCCCGAACATCCATTATCTCCACATCAAAATGAAGTGTTTGTCCTGCTAGTGGGTGATTCAAGTCCAGTGTAACCTTCTCTCCTTCAATGCTGGATACAACAGCAATTGATTTTCCTTGTTCCAGTTCTACTTCAACCTGCATGCCAACCTGAAGCTCTTCTTCTCCTTTGAATCCTTCTTTTCCTACTTTGAAAACCATATCTTCACGAAACTCACCATAGGCGTCAGCTGGTGCAATAGTAACCTGCATTTTCACTTCTTTTTCTTTGCCTTCCAACTGACTCTCCAAGCCTGGAATTAATTGTCCGTTGCCCTGAATAAAAGAAAGAGGAGACTTTCCTTCTGAGGTATCCATTATCTCACCTTTATCATCCTTGAGAGTATAGTGCATAGAAACTACTTTGTTCTTTTCGATTTTCATTTTGAGTTTAATTAGATAAGCTCGCAAGATACATCTATTGATCGGAGAATGAAATCAATAAACTAATCTTTTTGTTAAATTCAGGCCATCAAATGTTTGAACTATGACAGCAAAACAATCAAAGAAAAGACGCTGGGTAAAGATGATTGCAATTCTGGGAGCTATTGGAGTTTTATACTTCCTGGTGATTGCTGTTTACATCTTGAAAAACCCTCAAACTAAATGGGACTGGGAGAAGGTTGATCTTTCTGAGATTGATTTTTCGGGTGATTTTGTCTGGGGAGTTGCTGCAGCGGCTCATCAGGTTGAGGGCAATAACACTAATAATCAATGGTATTTATGGGAAACGGCAAAGGATGAGAAGGGCAACCCAAGAATACTTAACGGACAGAAAGCCGGATTGGCCTGTGATCATTGGAATAGGTATTCTGAAGATATCCAGCTGATGAAAGATATAGGAGTTACAGCTTACCGTTTTTCAATTGAATGGAGTCGTATTGAACCGAAAGAGGGCGTGTTTGATACTTTGGCGATAAACCATTATTTGCAAGTTTGTGACAGTCTGCTGTACCATGGAATTGAACCTATGATAACCTTGCATCATTTTTCTAATCCGATATGGTTTGAGAAAAAGGGAGCATTTGAGAAGGCTGAAAATGTTGATGATTTTATTGAATTTGTGGAATATGTATATCCCATTTTTTCGGATAAAGTCAAAAACTGGTGTACGATTAATGAGCCAAGTGTATATGTTGTTGATGGATATTTCAATGGAATCAATCCGCCTGGCATTAGTGATCCGAAACTGGCTGGCACAGTTCTTCGAAATATTCTGGAAGCACATATTCGAGCCTATCATTTGATCAAAAGTCTACCAGGAGGAGCGGATGCTATGGTTGGACTGGTTAAAAATATGACATATATTGATCCTTATAATCCACTTAATCTTGGAGATTGGATTTTAAGCTCTTATGCTAATAGGGCCTTTAATGAATCAACTCTTCGCTTTCTTGAAACCGGCAAGTTTAATTTTGTAATGCCCTCCATGGTGAAAATAAAGGAAGAAAATCCTCTGGCGATAGGCTCAACTGATTTTATTGGATTGAATTACTATTCTCACTATACTTTGAAATTTGGGTTTGATTTAGACAATGCATTTGAAAATCGACCTCTTGCACATGAAATTCCAACAGACATGGAATACAGTCAATACCCAGAAGGCTTCTATCGCGCGGCAAAACGGGTGGCCAAACTGGGAGTTCCGGTTATTGTTACTGAGAATGGTATTGCAGATGCCTCTGATCAATATAGGGATCTGTTTATCCGTAGATATTTGTACGCTCTTTCAAGAGCCAAAAAAGAAGGAGTGGATATCAGAGGGTATTATTATTGGTCGTTAATGGATAACTTTGAATGGTCTTCAGGATATGATATGAAGTTTGGACTATACGAGAATGATTTTCAGACACAGGAGAGGAAATTGAGGGATGGGGCCAAGGCTTTTCGCGAGATCATTGAAAAATGTGGTAATGTGGGAATGTGGTAATTTGGATATGAAGAATTATTAAAACTAAATGATTACAATATGAAAATCAATGCAACGAATTTTCGATCTTTTGGAATTTCTATCGCTCTTGGATTGTTTATTGCTGTTTCTGGTTTTTCTCAATCTAATGAGGAGAAGGAACTGTTCTTTAGTTATTTTGATGATAGTTATGTGGAATGTCGTGGGGATTTCCTGATACGGGCTGAGGCACTTAATGCTCAATATGAAGGAGTTAAGATTGCTAATCTGCAAGTGCCTAGCGACTCTGATAATGAGTTGTTTGTGGATGTTTGCTACATACCAGCAAAAAATAATAAGACAAGATTACTGATATTATCATCCGGGATTCATGGAATTGAGGGCTTTGTTGGGAATGCTGTTATGGATCTTTTTATGGAGAATTTTGTGACGGATGAGCTGCTGGATGAAACCGGAATTTTACTGATCCATGGAATGAACCCTTACGGATTCAAGTATTACAGGCGTGTAACAGAAAATAATGTTGATCTGAATCGTAATTCGGATATTGATCCGGAGCTTTATAACACAGTCAATGCCGGATATGGTGAGTTGATTGATTTTCTCAATCCAACAAAACCTGTCAAAGTCGGAAGCATGAAGAATCGATTTTTTGTGGTTACAGCGATACGAAAGATTATCCAGGCATCTCTGCCAGTTCTTCGTCAGGCAGTTTTACAGGGGCAATACCAGTATCCTGATGGCTTGTATTTTGGTGGTAATGTACAGGAGCCTCAAATTAGCAGAATTGGTGCAGCAATAAAGAAAGTTGGTAGTGATTATGACTTAATACTAAACATTGACTTGCACACGGGATATGGAGAGCGTGGTAAGTTGCATTTTTTCCCAAATCCGGTTGAGGATCCGGTTTTGAAAAAGCAAACTGAGGATTTGTTTGAAGGATATCAGATCGATTGGGGAGATGGAGCTGATTTTTATACAATTACCGGCGATTTTTCGGGCTATATTGGGAAACTCTTGCCAGGGAAAACACATATCTCAATGACCTTTGAGTATGGAACAATGGACAGCCAGAAAACCATGGGTTCTATCAAGTCAATCCACAATATGATTATTGAAAATCAGGGTGTCCACTATGGATACAAGAAGAGTAAAGATCAGAAGAAAACAGAACAGAGGTTTCTGGAGATGTATTATCCGTCTGATCCCGCTTGGCGTATTCAGATTATGGAGCAAAGTAATGAGGTATTTGAGAAACTTTTCATCAGGTAGTGAAGAAAAACAGATGTTAAGAACTCCCGGTGGGAATGGTTCAACTTGGAGAGGTGAAATCTATACCTTTATACTTTTAGAATATGTCAAAGAAGAAATCGTAACACTTCCTCATTGAATTCATTCGCCCTCTCTATGTTGCACACGTGTCCGCTTTTCTTGATAACCTTAAGAACTGTATCGCGATATTTTGCAGCATATGCTTTGGCCGGTTTCAGAAATACATGATCTTCTGATCCCATCACCACAAGTGCTGGAGCCTGCATGGCCTGATTAAAACTTTTTTTCAGTTGCGCATTCAATTCGCGGGAGAGCTGAAGCCATTTCATAAACTCGCGCTGATGAATCTTTTTTGCCTCCCTGATAAATACCCTTCTCGAAGCTTTGTGATTTTCCTTCGGAAGCAGGATAAATGCATATAACTGGTACAGAAAAGTAAAAGGAGTAATATTACTTAGCAGTCGACCGCTACGCATGAGGAACTTCATTTTCCAATTGAGTTTGAAAATTCCTCCGGCAAATACAATTGATCTGATAAAATCGGGACGATACTCTTCAATTTTTCGAACAAACAATGATCCTAGAGAAACCGCCATGAAATGAGCTTCTTTTATTTTTAAATGATCAAGCAAATGAATTATATCCCATGTGATTAGGTCAAAATCATATTTGTCAGGACTCTCCTCCAAGGGGAATTTAGACAGGCCGTGATCTCTCAGATCAAATAGTAAGAGATTGAAGTGTTGCTTAAAGAAAACCACCTGACGTAACCAGGTATTTGTACTCCCGCCAGCTCCATGCACAAAGACCATCCAGTCAGTAGAGTCTGATTTTTTATAAATCTGATGATTCAAAACTTTTTCCACGGATCAAAGGAACAAAAAAAATGGTAGATATTGTGCCAATGTGCCAATGTGCCCAATGATGGTTTTACTTTGTATATTTAGAGTTCTGAATTATTTCGAATCATTTTGTCTGCACTATGAAAATTCTAAAACCGCTGATCTCTGCTGGAGTCTTTTTTGTTTTGCTAATTCTATATTCTTGTTCCTTTAATCCTAATCAAGAGCTTTCTGTAATCCCTCAACCGATTGATGTGGAGCTTGGTAAAGGACTTTTTGAATTTGATTCTACAGTTCAAATAGTCTCAGATCTTATCCCTGCGAGATTGACTCCTGCCTTATCGAGACTAGAGGCAATGTTGGGATGGCCGGTCAAAATAGTTTCCTCTACTCAGGCTAAATCGTCAAGAGAATCGAAGATCATCAGATTGATCCAGG
>JAGLDP010000043.1 GCA_023145515.1 Bacteroidales bacterium | reverse complement strand
AAGAACATGATCTAATGCTTCATTTCTCATTGTTGCAGCCTCAACAAAGACCTTTAGGTTTTGCATGATTTTTTCCTGACCAGCAAAATCTTCAAATCTGACAGGACGCAACCTGGCTTCAAAGTCATTTTCATCTGCGGATGGATTATCCCCTCTGAAATCAAACTCTTCAGTCATAATATTATTGAATTATTCCGAGATCTTTAAAAGCTTTAGTAAGCTTTTCCATATTTAACGGTTTTGCAATATACTCATCCATACCACTTGATAAACATCTTTCTCTATCAGCATTAAAGGTATTGGCTGTAAGTGCAATAATAGGAATGCGCAATTTTTTCTTTTTTTCAAAAATTCTTATTTTTTTTGTCGCCTCCAATCCATCCATAACCGGCATCATAATATCCATGATTATTAAGTCATAACTCTTATGATTAAGCTCATATTTTTCAACAGCTTCCAATCCATTATTAGCAACATCTATTTTGTAACCAAATCGCTTCAAACTTGATTCCATCAAGCGTTGATTCAATTTGTTATCTTCTACTAATAATATGGAAATATTATCCATGATATGGTTCAATATTGTTCTATCCTATCAGGGTAAAAATAATGAATAAATACACATTTACCCGAGTAGATTGGCTTTTTTTTTGAAGATTTTGACTAACGTAACTCTTCCAAATTAATCTTTACTCCATTTATTTTGACAATTCTATCATTTGAATAGCTTGTAGTAATTGAAATATTACCTGTCTCATCAATCTTTTTCCAAGTTTTTTCTTTTCTACCCATTTCAAAATACTGCTCTTCTTTTATCTTTCCATTTTCATAAAAATACTTATGTTTTCCATTAGCATAACCTTGTAAATAAGCTCCTGAAAACTTCTTTATTCCATTCATATAAAAATGCTCCCATATACCATCTTTTTCTCCAGCTATAAAAGCTCCCTTTTCAGTATGATCACCAACATGATAATACCATATCCCTTCTTTTAATCCCTCAATATAATCTCCTTTAGCTATAATATTTCCATTTTTATCAAACTCTACAGAAGCTCCATCTTCAAGACTGCGATAGTAATTTTCCTCTCGTCTTAAAGATCCATCTTCATAAAACCATGTCCATAATCCATCTTCCCTACCAGATCTGAAGCTACCAGTTTGTTCAAGTTGCTGATTTGGAAAATAGTATTTCCATACACCATGTCTAATATTATTATTAAAACTTCCTTCAGATTTCAATTGCCCTGTGTTGTAGTAAAATTTCCAAAATTCATCCTTCTTTCCCTTTTCATCTGTTATACCATCTGAGACTATTTGTCCTGAATTACTATACTCAGTGGTGTTAATTACAGACCTGTTATCAGTATATTTTCTATGAATACCCACGGGAGTATTATTGATAAATCCTCCACTAGCTGCTATTTGTCCTTTTGAATCAAATTGATTTCTAATTTCAATTTTAATTTTCTCATCATCAATACGTTCTATCTCTTTTCCGTATTCATAAAACTTTGAAACCAATAATTGTCCCCTTCGTGAATACTCTCGGTAATACCCATGAAGAATACCATTATTATAATTTTCTTCTAGCATGATGTTATCATTATCATACAATTTTTTCCATAATCCCTGTTTCAGATTCTTATCATTATACTGATTGATAAATTCTCTATCAATCAAAAAATCATTATGATATTTGTAAAGTGTTTGAATCAGGCTATCTGAATTAAACCATCTACTTAAACCATGCTTTTTACCCTGTTTATAACTAACAATTTGCTCAATTTGTCCATAATCGTCATAATAAAACCCTTGTCCCTCTTTTTCATCATCCAGAAATAACTCTCTCGCTAATATCATTCTGGTAAGTGAATTATTTTTCACAACTCCCTGATATCTAGTCAAAAAACCACTCTTTTTTCCTTTCAAATAATTAATTTCCTCAGTTAGATTTCCCATTTCATCATAAAACTTCCATACGCTATCCAGTAAAAAATTACTTCTTTTGCCTTTAGATTTTATTTGTCCGCCACGATAATAACTTATCCAAATTCCATCAGGTTTTCCATCGCGCAATATCCCTTCACTTGAAACTTTTCCATTTTCGTAATAGAATTTTTCATACTTGATATCTGAAGCATTTTGAGCCTGGATGGCCAATTGTGCGCCTAAAAAAATTAAGATGATAAAAACAGTATTTTTCATGATGCTAAGTGCATTCGAATCCAAAGGTAAAACTTCTTTCGACTTCATACTTCAGCAAAAGTTAAGCGTCTTATATTATTATTATCATTATTCTTTTTAAAAAAGTATATGATGATAATGATATCCTGTTGAAACGGTTGATAATAATTTTAAGAATGAGAATAGATATTTTTTTACAAAACTTTAAGTGGGATATTAACAACTAAAAAGTAAATTTTCTTCTTGAAAATGAATGTCTTTGAAATTATATTAACACCTTGTTTATTGTTACAATGTGAATAAATAATTGCTTTTTTGCCTCTCTATTTTAGTTGAAAACCAGTTTGATATTTAATGAGTCAAAACAATAAATAATGCTTGTAATTACAAAACAAAATATTAATAAAGGATAGAATTGAAAATCACAATAGATATTTTTTGTAACTTTTGAGAGCTAATAAAGATGCTATGTTAATAAGTCATAATTCAATGTAATTATCTAAAATACAATCTATTAAATACAATTATTGTATTTTTAATTATAGTATGCTGATAGAAATTTTTTAGCTTTGTGTTGATTATAAAAGATTTAGAACGACTGTTGAAAAGTGAAACCATATTGTCAATAAAATGAAAATTGTAAAACTTGGAATGGCATCTGATCATGCTGGGTATAATCTTAAAATCTGGCTGAAAGAAAAATTGAAAGAAACTGGATACGAAGTTAGAGATTTTGGTTGTAATTCAGATGAGAGTTGTGATTACCCTGAATTTGCTCATCCATTAGCTGAAGCATTGGAGAAGAGAGAAATAGATATGGGATTTTCTTTATGTGGATCAGGTAATGGAATCAATATGGTTGTAAATAAGCATTCAGGTATTCGTTCTGCTATATGTTGGAGTGATGAGATAACACGGCTGGCCAGATCACATAATGATGCAAATATTTGTGCCATACCTTCTCGTTTTGTTGAATATGAGCAAGCTTGGAAAATGGTAAAGATTTTTTTAGAGACTGATTTTGATGGTGGTCGACACCTGAGAAGAATAAATAAAATCCCTATTAGTTAGGAGAGGTATGAATTCACGCGAGAAGAAATTTAAGATTGATTCAGAATCTGTAAGTTTTGATCTTAAAAAGAGGAAGACGATAAATCATAATATTGGTAAGTATACCAAAGCTGTTGAAATAGGTAAGAATTACTTTTCTGACCTTGAGAAAGCTAAAGATACTGCTGGTGCCATAAAGGATTATGTTATTAATAACCTGGATCAATTATTAACTAAATTTGAAAAAAATGCCAAGGAAAACAACATGGATGTGTTGTGGGCAAAGAATGCTGATGAGGTAATAAAGCAGGTATTGGCTATAGCTAAACGACATGACACTAAGCTTGTTGTGAAAACAAAATCTATGGTCAGTGAGGAAATTGAACTCAATGATGCCCTGGAGCAAAACAAGATTAGAAGCTTAGAAACTGATTTGGGTGAATTCATTGTTCAAACAGCTGGAGAAAAACCTTTCCATATTCTTACACCGGCAATGCACAAATCTAAAGAGGATGTTGCTGAATTGTTTCATGAAAAATTTGGAACAAAGGAAGATGCTGGTCCTGAAGAATTAGCACATTATGTAAGAAATTTTCTTAGAGAACAGTTTGTTAGTGCAGATATGGGTATTACAGGAGCAAATTTTTTACTTGCTGATACTGGAAGTATAGCTCTAACAGAGAATGAAGGCAATGGATTACTTACTATGTCATGGCCAAAAACTATGGTTGTGATAGCAGGATTTGAGAAAATTATTCCCTCAGTATCAGACCTGGACTTATTTTGGCCTCTTGTATCGGTAATGGGTACAGGACAAAATATGACTGCCTATAATTCGATTATATCCGGACCAAAAGCAGACGATGATACAGATGGACCAGAACATGTATATGTGATTCTTTTTGACGGGGGCAGGAGTACGCTTTTTGATGAAGAGGAACATAACTTGGCTCTTAAATGTATTCGTTGTGGAGCCTGTTTGAATTATTGTCCTATATATTTGAATGTTGGAGGATATACCTATGACACAGTATATACTGGTCCGATTGGCTCAGTTATTTCTATGTATCTTGATGATAGTAAAGATACCGGACATTTAAATTTTGCAAGTAGTCTTTGTGGTAAATGCACAGAGGTTTGTCCGGTTAAAATCCCATTACATAAACTCTTATTACTTAACAGGAAAAAACTGGTGGAAGAAGGAAGTGCAGGTTTTGTGGAGAAAGCCGGCATGAAATATTACCAGAAATATATGCTGAAGAGAAGTAAATTGGAGCGTATAGGGGCGGGATGGAAAAATTTTGGGATGAAAAGCTTTGGAAAGAAAGCATGGGGACCACGTAGGGCTCCCTTAGAATTTCCTAATGAATCTTTTGCAAAGCGATGGATGAAAAAAGATAAGGGAAAATAGAGTTATTAGCGTTTTATAAGTCTTTTACCTATTACATAATAGAAGGAAATACCAAGCAGGCCTCCTGCCAGATCAGAAGCTAAATCTTTCCAGTCAGCTGATCGTTGAACGAAAATGTAACCTTGTGCTAATTCAATAAATCCACCATAAAGGGCAACTATTAAAAGAGTTAGCAAAAGAGCATATCTATTTATGAATGATTTTTTGGAAAAAGAAAATTCGGCTATTAGTAAAAAAGATAAGGGAAAGTATAATGCCATATGAACAAGTTTATCAAAGTGAGGTATTTTTGAAAAACTTGTATTTGGCAAACTTGATCCTGGTAATCCACTTAGAATCAAAATTATTATAGCCCATACTGAAGAAATAATAAGAAGATTGCGAAGCATTATTTTGAATCCTTGAATTAAGCGAACAAATATATAAATTGTAAAACAATCATGGCAGGAATTTATATACATATCCCATTTTGCGTTCAACGCTGCCACTATTGCGATTTTTTCTCAAGTACCAGCTTAGATTTAAGAAAGCAATTTGTAAATGCATGCTTAAAGGAAATAGAATTACGGGCGGATTATTTGGATGGAAAAGAATCTGATACAATTTATCTGGGGGGCGGAACACCTTCACTTCTTGATGCTGATTCCTTAGATCTGATACTTAATAAATTATATAAGCATCTTAATATTTCTTCAAAAACAGAAATTACTATTGAGGCAAATCCTGATGATCTTAGTTCAGAAGTGCTGGCAAATATGAAATCACTGGGCTTTAATAGAATTAGTTTGGGTATTCAATCTTTCAGAGATATTGATCTTTTGTTTATGAACCGTCGACATACGGCAGATCAGGCTATTAATAGTATTCGTTTGGCAGAAAAATCAGGGTTTCAAAATATTAGTGTTGACTTGATTTATGGCTTAGATGCATTATCGGATAAAGCTTGGATGAAGAATCTTATGCTTCTGAAAGATTTTCATGTAAACCACCTGTCTGCTTATCACTTGACGATTGAGCCAGAAACAGTATTTGGACGATGGCATAAGGCAGGTAAAATTCAGGAGATGAAGGAAGGAAAAAGTCTCAATCAATATAATACTCTTAGGGAGCTGTCTGCAGAGCTGGGATTTGAACATTATGAGATCTCAAATTTTGCCAAAAACAAGAAATATAGTCGTCATAATACAAAATACTGGAAAGGAGAATGGTATCTGGGTATTGGTCCTTCAGCTCATTCGTTTAATGGAAAAAGCAGACATTGGAATCCCTCCGATTTACAGCAGTATATAGATGGATATCTTACAGATTGTTTAATTACCAAGCAAGAAGATATTTCTGAAATTGATAGAAGAAATGAGTTGATTATGACAAGGTTGCGAACAAAGTGGGGGATTAAGCAAGCTGATTGGGAGACACTAAACCATAAGCAGAGCTGGGGGGAGTTTGTAGTACAATGTCAAAAATACCTGATATCAAAGGATATGATTTTGAAGAACAATATGCTGAGTATTAGTGTTGATTCATGGTTCAGAGCTGATGGAATAATTGCTGATTTATTTAGCATTGAGTAAGTGCTTACCAGGCTTTTTAATGCTCATATAAATGGTTAAATTCAGCAAATACAATTATTGTAATTTGGTCGAATAAGAGTAATGCATAAACTAAGTACAGATAAGGGTTCAAAGTACGGGATTCGATTGGGGTGGATTTCCATTATTGGAAATGTTATTCTCTTTGTACTTAAATATGTAGCAGGTATTATGAGCGGGTCAATTGCCTTGATTACTGATGCCTGGCATACCTTAACTGATACACTAAGTTCGGTAATTCTGATTGTTGGAATACGAGTTTCAAGAAAGCCTGCCGATGAAGAGCATCCATTTGGTCATGGCAGAGCTGAGTGGATAAGCTCGCTGCTGATTGGCAGTATTATGGTGATTGTTGGCTTTGGTTTTTTGCAGGAATCAATTGGGAGGCTGAAAGATCACCAGGAATTCAATTATGGCCTGATGGCCTGGATTGCTACAATCGTATCTATCCTGGTGAAAGAAGGAATGGCCCAACTATCATTCAGAGGCGCCAGAATTACAGGCATGACATCATTAAAAGCCGATGCCTGGCATCATAGAACAGATTCATTATCGTCAATCCTGATCTTGATTGGATTAATATTTGCAGAGAAGTTTTGGTGGATTGATGGAGTGCTGGGAATTGTGGTTTCTCTGTTTATTTTTGCTGCTGCTTATGGTATTATGAAAGATAATATCAGCCATATGATTGGAAAAAAACCCGATAAAGAAATAATAGATGAAATTTACGCTATTGTAAGAGATAATTGTCAAAAGGAAGTAAATATTCACAATATCAGAATACATTTTTACGGACAGTATAAGGAAATGACTGCGCATATAAAGCTGCCCGGACACCTTAGTCTTGGTGCAGCACATGCTATAGCAAACCAGATAGAGGAAATGATTCTCAAGGATATGGATATCCACGCAACTATTCATGCAGAACCACTAGAAGGATGAATCAAATTAAGCAATTGGCCGGACAAACAGCTGTATATGGAATGGGGACTATAGTACCCAGGCTGTTGAATTTTGCTTTCATGATGTTCTACTATCTGAGAATTTTTGAAAAGGAAGATTTTGGAGCTATTACAGAACTTTACGCTTATGTTGTAATACTTAATGTGATTATCACCTTCGGTATGGAAACAGGTTTTTTCCGTTTTAGTCAGGATAAATCTCTATTCCGCTCAGTATATACAACAGCTTTTTTGGTAGTGGCAGTTTTAGCTATTCTACTTGTTGGAATTTTGAATATTTTCCTTGATCAAATTGCTAATGCAATCAGGTATGAGGATAGTAAAGAATTCATTACCTGGTTTAGTTTGATTATTGCTCTGGATTGTATTTCGGCTATTCCTTTTGCAAAGCTAAGAAGAGAAAATAGGGCCAAAAGATTTGCTATTCTTAAGCTTCTGAATGTCTTTATTACCATCGGAGTGGTATATTTCTTTCTGAGTATCTGGCCTGATATGGTTGAAAATAATCCTGATACATGGTTCAATTCTTTGTATAATCCCAGTCTTGGTGTTGGATATGTTTTTCTAACAAATCTTATAGCCAGTGGAGTGATATTTTTACTGTTGATACCTGAGTTCAGGTTTTTAGGCGGACCATTAAGCCGAAAGGTTTTTATTGATTTAGTAAAGTATTCTGCCCCATTGGTAATTGTTGGTATTGCTGGTAGTATTAATGAGGTTGCTGATAAAATTCTTTTGAAATTTTGGTTCACAGGCAATAAGGAGGTCATGGCACAGGTAGGGATTTATGGAGCAAATTTCAGGCTGGCAGTTTTGATGACTCTTTTTGTACAGATGTTTAAATATGCTTTTGAACCCTTTTTATTTTCACAAAAGAAAGGAGAGGATTCTAAGGCTATATATGTTCAGGTGATGGATGTATTTGTAGCTATTGGCTTGATTATTTTTCTAATCTGTACCTTCTACCTCGAGCCTATTCAGAATGCGTTTTTTGGTAATCAAGGAAAAAATTGGGAAGAAGGAAGTGGTGTTGTTCCTGTTATTTTGATGGCGAACCTATTTCTTGGGATTTATTACTCATTATCGGTATGGTATAAAATTACTGACTTAACTAAATATGCAGCAGTTTTGGCTCTGGGAGGGTCAATTATAACCATTGTTTTGAATGCCATCCTGATTCCGAAATTCAGTTACCATGGCTCAGCCTGGGCTCACCTTGTCTGCTACTCTGCTATGATGGTTGCGTCTTATTTCTGGGGCAGAAAGATCATGCCTATTCCATATCACGTGAAAAGAGTTTTATTATATATAGGTTTAGCCTTGGGCTTATATCTGCTAAATGCACAATTATCAATTTGGATAACAGATTACAAGTACCTGATAAGCACAGCGTTACTCTTTGGATTCATAGCTTTTATCAACTATCAGCTAAAACTATTTAAACTCTTTTTCGGAAGAGACTAAGGGAATTAATAGAAACCCGTAATTTTACCTCAAATATTTCGTTTTATGAAGGTTAGAATTGTAAGTAAATCAAAGCATGTACTACCATTTTACAGTACTGAAGCCAGTGCCGGAATGGATTTAAGGGCAAATATCGAAGAGCCAATTATGTTGGGCTCATTAGAAAGAACATTGATTCCTACCGGTCTGTTTATAGAATTACCAGTAGGTTTTGAAGCTCAAATTCGTCCGAGAAGTGGCTTGGCGCTTAAGAAAGGTCTTACTGTTTTGAATACGCCTGGTACAATTGATGCTGATTACCGAGGAGAAATCGGGATTATTCTGATTAACCTTTCAAATGAAAAAGTGACGATAGAAGATGGAGAAAGAATTTGTCAGATGGTTATTGCCAAACATGAAAAGGTATCATGGGAACAGGTTGAGATTCTCGAGGATACTGAACGGGGAGCTGGTGGTTTCGGACACACAGGTATTGAATAATCAAGTTAGCTTAATGAGGTTTACCTTTTTGCTTATAAGCTTTTTATTGCTGTCAGTTTACTCATTTTCTCAGGATGAAGTGATTCTTGAAAAGGTTAGAGAGACCAAGCAGATGGAGTATAATTTTGCCTTTTCTGAAGGTCTGAAATTGAAAATGCTGGGTAATCCTGTTGAGGCATCAGTGCAATTTTCAAAGTGCTTGCAATTACGAGCTCAACAAGCTGCACCATACTATGAGCTGGGCAGCCTTGCTCTTGCTTTGAATGATATTCCTCTGGCTGAAGAATACTCAAGAAAAGCAGTAGATCTTAACCCTGAAAACGAATGGTATAGGTTTTTGTTGATACAGATAGTATTGAAAAGCAATAAGCACCTTGAGGCCGCTGATCTTTATGAGGGTCTTCAAAAGCAGTTTCCTGCAAAGCCAGAATATCTGATTGCAGAGATTGACCTGAGAATTAAAGCTAAGGAGTATAAAACAGCAAAGAAAAAACTAAAGGAGCTTGAGAAAACAGTTGGCTATGGAGCGCATATTGCTATGCGGAAAAGAGATATTTTTCTGTTAGAAGGGAAAGAGAGCAAGGCGATAAAAGAGCTTAGAAAATTGGCAAATAGTAACCCTGATGAGATTGAATACCGAGGGATTCTGGCAGAAATGCTGGTAGAATATGGTAAAGATGAGGAAGCACTGGCTGAGTATGAAAGTATTAAATCTGCTAATTCTGGTAACCCAATTGTTTACTTCTCACTAGGACAATACTACATGGATAAAGGTGAGAGACACAAAGCCATTGAGGAATTTAAAACCGGATTTAAATCTAAACAGGTTAATGCTGAGATAAAGACATCAGTTTTTCTGGAGTTGCTAAAATCTGATAATAGTAGTAATGGAAAACAAGAACTAAGTGAAGATCTTGAGAGTCTCTTGGATGTTTTATATGAAACTGATAATGGGCATCCAGGTGTAGATGCTATGTACGGTGACTATTTATATGATAAACAAGAAATCGAAGAGGCTGAAAAGATTTACCTCAGGGTAGTAGAACAAAACCCTGGTAATTTTATGGCCTGGCAGAATTTGCTTTTTATTCAAAATTCTCAAATGGATTTCAGGATGATGTATGAGTTGGCAGACAAAGCAGTTAAAGCCTTTCCAAACCAATCATTGTTCTATCTTTTTAAAGGTATAGGCGCTTCAGGATTAGAAAAATATCAGGTAGCTGTTGACGCACTTAAAAAGGGTGCAAGACTAAATCCAAATAATCCTGATTTGACAAAACAGTTTTATACTACCCTTGGGGATGCTTATTATCGTTTAGGAAATTTTAAAGAATCCTTTCTGAACTTTGATCTTCTTCTTCTTTTGGATTCTGATAATGTTGTAGTATTGAATAATTACAGCTACTATTTGTCTGTTTTAAATCGTGATCTCGATAAGGCCTTGAAAATGATTAGTAAGTGTATTGAAATTGAGCCAGATAATTCAACCTATTTAGATACTGAGGCCTGGGTTTTATTTCGTCTTAAAGAATACGATAAAGCACTAAAGGCTATAGAAAAAGCGATTGATAATGAACAAGATATCGTTTCTGGTGAAGTATGGGAACACTATGGGGATATACTGCATAGGAGTGCCAGTCTGGAAAAAAGCATGAAAATGTGGAAAAAGGCTAAAGAAGCCGGGGGGGCCTCTCAAAAAATAGACGAAAAAATTAGAACAGGAAGAATTGATGAGTAAATACTCTGCAATACTGCTAATTGGTCTTACTGTTTTGATAGCGGTAGGGTCAAGCTCTTGTAAATCAAGAAAAAAACTCATTTCTGGTACACACGATGGACGAATTCGGGGTAAAGTGCTGGAGCAGGTTTTGAAAAAAGAGATAGACTATAATTATTTGGAAATCAAAGGATCTGTTAGAACTGATGCTTTAGGAAAAAAGCAGACCTTTAGCCTTACATACAGAAATCTTGAAGATAGTCTGGTATGGGTATCAGTTAGAGCTATGCTGGGCATAGAAGTTGCCAGAGCTATCTGCACCAAAGATAGTGTTTGGGTGTTCTCAAGAATTGCACATGTAAAGGAAAAAGGAGATTGGAAAATGATGAGTGACCTTATAGGTTACCCTATCGACTTTTATGCTTTTCAGGCAATTATGGCCAGAAAGCTTTTTGTTCCTGGGAGGTCTGATAATATACACCTCAATAAGTACCTTAGCAGGAAGAATGAGAACGGATTATTGCTTATCCCTGATTTTTCTGATCCTGATCAAAAAAAGATATTGATTGAAAATGGATTTCTTCCACAGTTTTTACTTGATCAGAATAAGAAATTACTCCTTCGTACCAGGGTTTCACATGAGGATGCCAGCTGGATGCTGGATGTTGTTTATGGATCAGAAACGAATAAGCATTTTGGTGGGTTGCCAGCAAAAATCACAATGGATGGTATGGATATGGATGAAAGAATGGAGCTGGATTTACGAATACTAATGGTTAAAATTGATCAGGAACTTAAGTTTCCTTTTTCATGGTTTTGAGAAAAACAATATATATAAAAGTGCTGATTATAAGTCTGTTCATGATAGGAGCAGCTTGGGGGGGAGCACATGCTCAGGAAATTGAGCTCTTGCGAGCAGAGAGATTGAAGCAACTTGAAGAAATTGCCTTTACTGAGAAACTACTTAGCAAAACGGCATCTGATAAGCGGAGTAAAATGTCAGAACTTAAGCTCTTGTCAAGACAAATAAGTTCACGAGAAAAAGTGGTTAATAATATTAGAAAGGAACTAAGATTTCTGGATAGATCTATAAAAAGCAGAGAAAGTGATGTTAAGAACCTTGAGGATGACCTTCGAATTCTTAAGGACGATTATGCCAGAATGATTTACAAAGCATATCAAACAAGAAAATCATACGATATCTCACAGTACATTTTGGCTGCAAATGATTTTAATCAAGCATATAAGAGAGTAAAGTATTTGCAGCAATACGGAAAATTCAGAAAGCAGCAGGCAAAAGAAATACGAGAAAAAACTATTATTCTTGAAGAGCAGGTAAAAGAGCTTGCGCTTTCAAGAATTCAACAAAAGGGACTTCTTACACAGCGGCAAAAAGAGGTGGCGCAATTAAATAATGAAAAGAAAGATAAAGATCAATATGTGAGCAGTCTGAGAAGAACGGAAAAGGATTTGAAAAAACAGCTTAATGCTAAGAAAAGAGCGAGAGATAGAATTGATGAGGAAATGCAAAAAATTTTGCGTGAAGCCAGAGGAGGTACAGATAGTGATACAGGCTTAGTACTGACGCCTGAAATGAAGATTATTTCAAACGAATTTGGTAATAATAGGGGGCGACTGCCATGGCCTGTTGAGCGTGGTGTGATTACTTCAAAATTTGGAAAACACCGACATGAAGTCTTGAAGAATATTCAGGTTGACAATAAAGGTGTTGATATTACAACTAATGCCGGCGAAGCTGCACGGTCTGTTTTTGAGGGAAGAATTAGTAACGTATTGTCAATTCGCGGTGCAAATTTGACAGTTATTATCCAACATGGTGAATACTTTTCCGTATATCAAAACCTTGTAAATCTAAGAGTCAAAAAAGGAGACCTTGTGAAGCGAAAACAAGTAATTGGTGAAGTCTATAAAGCAAATGGAAGTAGTACTTCTGAATTGCATTTTCAATTGTGGAAAGGGAAAATGAACCAAAACCCTGAGTTATGGCTCGCCAGATGAAAATGCATGGTACCTCACCAGCATATAGAAAAGTCTTAATTCGTATACAGACGTTTATTCGAAAGTATTACCTGAATAGAATTATCCATGGCTTAATTGTTAGCCTGGTAGCTAGTAGCATATTTTTTCTTACCCTGCTTCTGATTAATGAAATTACCTTGTCTTCGGCTTCGTTCAGAGAGCCTGCTTTTAAGATTGGAGTTATTGTTATAATAGGACTTTTGGCGGTCTTTGTTTTAGTGCCTGTTTTCAAACTTCTTGGCTTAGCAAGAGGAATGAATATAAAGGCAGCTGAGAAGCTAATAAGAAATAAGATTCCTGCCTTAAAAGATACTCTCCTCAATCTGATAGAATTAGGTGAAAATGATTTGGGAGAGCATGACTCTAGTTTGATTATTGCGAGTATCGAAGAGAGAGAGGAGCGTCTGAAGTGGTATAGATTTGAAGAGGCTGTGCCTTACAGAAAGCTTATTAAACCTGCAGTTTATTTGAGTATAATTATTACCGTTGGCCTTGTACTCCTAAGTATATGGCCTGATTTTGTTAAAACAGGATATACCCGAACTGTTCATTATAAACAGGAATTTGATAGCAAGGTAGAAATGCAGTTTACTGTTCTTAATGATAGTCTTTCTGTTGGACTAGGAGACGATCTTGAGCTTCAGGCTTCATGCAATATCTTACTAAATGATACTGATGTTTATCTCAAAGTAGGTGCGAGCTTGTATATGATGAAGGCCAATGATTCAATCTATTCGCATACCCTGAAAGCGATTAATGGCGCATTTAATTTCTCCATAAAATATAATGATTTTGAGAGCAGGCAATATCATGTTGATGTAATACCTATCCCGGAATTGCTCAACATGGATATTGTTGTTATTCCTCCTGCTCATACAGGAATGGATCTGCAATCTAAAAGTAATGGAGGAGACCTGGTTGTTGCTGAGGGGAGCGTTGTAAATTGGACTATCAGGCAAGAGCATGCTGATATAGTTTCACTTATTATTGGCGAGGATTCATTGCTTTCTGATATAACGGAGGGGAAGCATAACTTTTCTGAAGTGCTTTATGAGAATGTGGAATATGAGCTCTTTTTGAAATCCTTGAAGCTTCGTGAGGCAGCTGGTTTTAGGTATAATATAGAAGTAGTTAAGGATCAGTTTCCTGGTATAATTGCTAACCAAATTATTGATAGTGTATTTTCACAACAGGTTTATATTCAGGCAAATATACAAGATGACTATGGTTTTAGCAAGCTCGTGTTTTCTGTCTTGTCAACAGAGGAAAATATCTTGGTTTTTCAAGATACAATCACAGTTGTAAAAGAAAACAAATTTCAAAAAATATACTATGCTGTTGATTTCAATAATGTAGTGGCAGCCGGAAAAGACTATGAGTATTTCTTGAGTATTTGGGATAATGATGGGGTGAACAGACCAAAAAGAACGGATAGCAGAAAATTCAGGATGAGAGTTGAGACTGCTGAAGAACTTTGGGATAGTAATAGAGAAAAGGGTGCTGAGTTGGGCGATAAGATGGAGGAAAGTAAGGATATCGTTAATCAGCTAGAAGAGAAGTTAGATGAATTAGTGCAAAGTCAATTGATTGATAATAAGGAAGATTGGGAGGTTAAGTCTAAGGTTGAGGAGCTTAGCGAAATGAAAGATCTTCTGAAGGAAATGATAGAAAATATTCAGAGTGATAATAAACTGATGAACCTGGCTGATCAATTTTCTTCTGAAAAGAGAGACGAAATTTTGCGTAAACAAGAAGAGATAGAAGCTCTGTTTGAAAAATTGTTGGATGAAGAATTGAAGGAGCTATTTGAAGAGTTTGAGAAGCTCGCTGAGGAGATGAGTCAACGCGAAAGATTGGAAAAGACAGAAGAGCTAAAAATGAACTTGGAAAATCTTGAACAACAACTGGATATTAATCTCGAGCTTTTGAGAAAATTGGAGCTTGAAAAACAGATATATGATCTCGCTAATAAGATGAAAAAGCTTGGTGAGGATGTAAAGGAGAAGGCTGATAGTTCAGGTATTGAGCAGGCAAAGGAGGACTTTGAAAAGCTTGGTGATAAGTTGGATGAGCAGATTAAGAAAAATGCAGAACTGAGCAAGCCGCATGAATTGAGTTCTCTGGAGGAGGAAAGGAAGGAAATTGAGGATATGCTTAATGATGCAGCAGACACTGAGAACGAAGAGCAAAAGGAAAAGAGTATGCAGGATGCTGGTGACAAGATGGAGGAACTAGGACAGAAAATGCAGGATATGATGGCTCAGAGCGGGCAAAGTGGCAATTCCATTGATATAGAGTTACTTAGACAGTTGGCTCGTGAGTTGAATGACTATAGCTTTAGACAGGAAGAGCTTTTGAATATGATATACTCTGCTAGTGCTAAGAATAAGGTATTCCATGAAGTAGGGGTTGAGCAGTTGGATATGGAGATGAAATTCAATGTTATTAAGGATTCTCTTAGGAGTCTTGGGTATAAACAGCCGATGATTGCCGCATTATTAAATCAAGAAGTGTTTCACGTGGAAACATCACTCAATAATTTGTTGAGATCAGTGCAAGGAGCAAAGGTTTCGCAGGTGAGATATGAGCAGCAAAAAGTAATGGAAGGTGTTAATGAGTTGGCTGTCAGACTAGATGAGTTAATTGAGAATATCCAGGCAATGTCAGGACAAGGAGAAGGAGCTCAGAGCTTTACAGATAGTAAACCAAAGGATGGTGCTGAGAAGATGGGTGATATGAGGAAGCAGCAGGAGTCACTTAAGGAGCAGTTGAAGGGTATGATTCAGAAGATGAAGGATGGAAATAAGGGAGCAGAAGGGAAGAAGGGTCTTGCGCAAATGCTCTCAGAGAGAGAAATGCTTAGGCAACAACTTGAACAGTTGAGAAATTCAGGACTCCTGGGCGATAAGGCAAAACAAAAGCTGGATGATGTGCAGAAAATGATGGAGGAAGTTGAAAAGGATATAATATATGATCGCGTAAGTGACCATACTATAAGCAAAGAGGAATGGATACAAACCAGGTTGTTGGAGGCTGAAACTGCAGAGAAGGAGAGAGAAAAGGAGAATAAGAGAGAAGCAACTGAATTTAGAGGGAATTTTGATAAGACTGATATCCCTGCCTGGGAAGAAATAGAAAAAGAGCATAAGCAGCAAACTGATCTGATGAAGTATAATGAGTTTAAATTGAAAGAGTATTATCGTATCAAATATCAGGAATATTTAAAACGAATTAAAAAGCGCAAAAAATAATGGCAATCAAATTTCATGCTCTCGATATTCCTGAACCCAGATTCGAAAGGAAAATATTGAAGTCTGGTATTAGTTGGCTGATTCATGAACATAAAAAAGATCTTGGGGATATTGAGGTAGTTTTTTGTTCGGATAACGAATTACTAATTATGAACAAGAATTTTCTTGATCATGATTTTTTTACTGATGTCATAACTTTCGATTATTCAGAAGGGAATTATATTTCTGGTGATATCTATCTTAGTATCGATCGTCTTAAAGAAAATGCACAACAGTTTCGTATTTCTTTGCAAGACGAAATTAGAAGAGTAGTAGGGCATGGAGTTCTTCATCTAATTGGGTTCAAAGACAAAACAGTACCTGAAAAGAAAATTATGACGGAAGAGGAGAATAAATTCTTAGAATTCTTCTCCTAGACAAGAGATTCTTTGTTCTTGCCTTGTTTAAGCTTCTTTTGGGGCTTTTTTTTTAGCGTGGTATAGGATGCTTAAAAGTTGTAGATCATCCTAAATTTTGCAGCTTTTGTAACTCTCAAGTTATCAGGATATAAGCTGTTTTAGAGAAGGATGGTTCAAGAATTTTGTAATTTCAGACAAATATTTAGTGTAAAATATGAAGTACGATGTGATTGTGGTGGGTGCCGGACATGCCGGATGTGAAGCAGCAGCAGCTGCAGCAAATTTGGGTTCTGCAGTTTTGCTTGTTACAATGGATATGAACAAAATTGCCCAAATGTCATGTAACCCTGCAATGGGCGGAATTGCAAAAGGGCAAATCGTAAAAGAGATTGATGCCTTAGGTGGGTATAGTGGAATTGTCACGGATAAAAGCATGCTGCAATTTAGAATGCTTAATAAATCAAAAGGACCAGCAATGTGGAGTCCGCGCGCTCAATGTGATAGAATGGTATTTAGTATGGAGTGGAGAGAGCAACTTGAAAAAATTGATAATCTCGATTTTTGGCAGGATACTGTAGATAAGCTGATAATAGAGGAGAATAAAGTTTTAGGCGTAGTTACAAGGATAGGGGTTGAGCTGTTGGCCGAAAGTGTTATTCTGACTAACGGAACTTTTTTGAATGGCCTTATGCATATTGGTAAGATTCAAATGAAAGGTGGCAGAGCTTCAGAACCTGAAGTTGCTGGCTTGAGTGAGCAGCTTTTCGATGTGGGTTTTACAAAAGGCAGAATGAAAACAGGAACACCTCCCAGACTTGATGGAAGAACAATTGATTTTACTAAGCTCCAGGAACAGAAGGGCGATGTAGAAGTTATTCCCTTTTCTTTCCTGAATGAGTCAGTTGAGATGAAAAAAGATCTTCCTTGTTATGTAGCACATACTTCGCAGGATGTTCATGATATTCTTAAAACAGGCTTTGACGACTCTCCAATGTTCGACGGTACCATAAAAAGTATTGGTCCTAGATATTGTCCGAGTATTGAGTCTAAATTGATAACTTTTGCCGAAAAGTCGCAGCATCAGCTGTTTGCAGAGCCAGAGGGATACGAGACAATAGAGTATTATTTGAATGGCTTTTCTTCTAGCTTGTCATGGGAAGTACAACTTGAGGCCTTGCATGAAATAGTGGGATTTGAAAATGTTAAAATGATCAGGCCAGGCTATGCCATCGAATATGACTATTTTGACCCTATGCAGTTACGGCATACCTTGGAAACAAAATTGATTAGTAATCTCTACTTTGCCGGACAAATTAATGGAACTACTGGCTATGAAGAAGCAGGTGCTCAAGGTCTTATGGCCGGTATTAATGCCCATCTTAAGGTTAATGCTAAGGAAAGCTTCGTTTTAAGACGAGATCAAGCATATATTGGTGTTCTTATTGATGATCTGGTAACGAAAGGAGTTGATGAACCATATAGGATGTTTACTTCTAGAGCTGAGTATAGAATTCTTCTTCGACAGGATAATGCCGATGAAAGGTTGACACGAATTAGCCATGAGCTTGGCTTAGCCGATCAAGAGAGAATGAATCTTTTGAATGCTAAGTTAGACTCAAAGAATAAAGTGATAGAGTTCTTCAGAACCCAGTCTGTAAGGCCTGAGGAGGTAAACGATAAGCTTGCAGAACTAGGTACCAGCCATATCAGACAGAAGATAAAACTTAAGGACCTTATTGCACGTCCCCAAGTATCCATTAACGATTTACTAGAAGTGCTACCTGATCTGCAAGAGTTGGTTAGTAGTATTGCTGTGAGAAATAGAGAAGCCCTGGAGTCAGCACAGATAGAAATGAAGTATTCAGGATATATTGAACGTGAAAAATTGATTGCTGCAAAGATTGCCAGATTAGAAAATTTGCAAATTCCAGAGTGGATAAACTACAATGAGATAAAGAGTTTGACTTATGAAGCTCGAGAAAAGCTTTCAAAAGTCAGACCCGCTACTATTGCGCAAGCAAGTAGAATGTCAGGAGTTTCACCAGCAGATGTTAGTGTTTTGTTAGTAAAGTTAGGTAGATAGTTGTTGTTCCACGTGGAACCTTAAAGTAACTGTTGATAAACAATAGGTGTAAGTAGCAGGAAATTAGATAAGTAAACCCATATAGCCATGCATGAAATTAGAGCATATTTGCCTGATTTTAAGAATAGGAGGTTCTACAAAGGAGTCTTGAAGTTCTCAAATGATGGTATTGTTTCTTTATTGCCAATTGATACCGTAGAGGATCTGCCTTATTTGTTACCGGGATTAGTTGATGCCCATGTGCATATAGAGAGTTCAATGTTGATTCCCTCGAGATTTGCTGAGTTAGCGGTAAGACATGGAACTGTTGCCACCGTATCAGATCCTCATGAAATTGCTAATGTTTTAGGAAAAGAGGGAGTGAGATTTATGAAAAGGGATGCCGATGATGTTCCTTTGAAGATTCATTTTACTGCGCCATCTTGTGTACCTGCTACAGACTTTGAACAGGCTGGTGATAAACTTACCAGTAAAGATATTGCTGAATTATTGGATGAAGGCGATCTTGTTGCTTTAGGCGAAATGATGAACTTCCCTGGCGTAGTAATGGACTTCCCTGATGTTATTGAGAAAATTCAGGAAGCAGTGAGCAGAGGACTTCCAGTTGATGGACATGCACCAGGATTAACAGGTAAGGATCTTGAGAAGTATGTGGCAGCTGGAATAAGCACAGATCATGAGGCTGTAAATGCTGAGGAGGCTAGAGAAAAAATAGCCTTGGGAATGAAAATTCTTATTAGGGAGGGAAGTGCAGCTAAAAATTTTGAAGCACTTGCAGAGCTAATTACAGAATTTCCTGATGAGGTGATGCTGTGTTGCGATGATCTCCATCCTGATGATTTGATGGAAGGACACATCAATCTGATCATTAGGCGTGGGCTTGAAATGGGACTTAATATCTTTGATTTGCTTAAGGCTTCTTCTGCTAATCCTATTAGTCATTACGGACTTAATGTCGGACAATTAAAGCCCGGTGATTCCTCTGATTTTATTCTTGTAGATTCCTTGGAAAGCATGTCGGTTTTGTCAACATGGATTAATGGAACAGAGGTCTATGCTAAGGGCACGATTTCTTTCTCTTCTTTAAATACTGAACAACCTAATAAATTTATTTCAGAGCATTGTGACTCCAAAGATTTCAGGTTTTATGGAGAGTCAGGCACTTATAGAGTTATTGAGGTTGTTGATGGCAGTCTGTTTACTCTTAATCATGAGGCCGAAATGGCAAGTGTAGACGGCTTAATACTCCCGGATACACAGCAGGATATTCTTAAACTTGTTGTTGTGAACCGATATAATAAGTCTAAGCCTGCAGTTGCCTGGATAAAAAACTTTGGACTTAAACAAGGGGCCATCGGCAGCTCGGTAGCCCATGATAGTCACAATATTATTGTTGTGGGGTGTTCAGATGATGATATTTCTGATCTTGTAAATGAACTTATCGACTCTAAAGGGGGAATCGCTATCTCGAAAGAAAATCAGGTAGAAGTATTGTCATTGCCCATAGGCGGTATTATGAGTAATTTGCCTGGAGTAATTGTGGGAGAATCCTATAGGCAACTTAGCGACGAGGCCAAAAAGTTAGGTAGCAAGCTGAAGGCTCCTTTTATGACATTGTCATTCATGGCACTCCTGGTAATTCCGGAATTGAAATTGGGCGACCAGGGTTTGTTTGATGGAAATAATTTCACCTTTGTTAATCCTAAAATATCCTGATATTGTCTTTATATTATGTATGTCAAATATACTCCACCTGACTATATATCTGAGCAATTAGGCTTGCTTCCTGAAGAACCGGGGGTGTATCAATTTTTTAATTCCGATCAGATAATTATTTACTGTGGGAAAGCGAAAAATCTTAAGAAACGAGTTTCCTCGTACTTTAATAAGAAGCCAGATAGTGCTAAGCTGGCAATCATGGTTAGAAAAATACACCTGATAAGACATATAATTGTTGAGACAGAATCAGATGCTCTTCTGCTTGAAAATACCCTGATAAAGAAGCACTTACCTCGATATAATGTTCTCTTGAAGGATGATAAGACCTTTCCCTGGATATGCATAAAAAATGAAGCATTTCCGAGAATATTTGCTACAAGAAATATGGTCAGTGATGGGTCGAAATACTTCGGTCCGTATACATCCGGAAAAATATGGAAAAGTATGCTCGAGCTTATCCGGAGCACCTATAAGATAAGAACCTGCTCACTGAATCTCAGCGAGGAGAATATTAATGCTAAAAAATTCAAAGTTTGTCTTGAGTATCATCTGGGAAATTGTCTTGGCCCATGCATCGATGAGCAAAATGAATCAGATTATCAGGAGAATGTTGAGCAAATTGAAAAGATACTGAAGGGACATACGCGTGAAGTGCTAAAGCTTCTGACTTCAAGGATGGCAGAGATGGCTGAGTCTTATGACTTTGAGGGGGCTAACCGACTTAAGGAAAAAGTTGAAATGCTTAGAAGATTCCAGGCCCGATCAACAGTAGTAAATCCAGCAATAAAGGAAGTCGACGTTTTTTCGATTGTTACTGATGAAAAAGCAGGTTATGTGAATTTTCTGAAGGTGGTAAACGGTGCAGTGATTCAGGCACATTCTATGGAGCTGAAAAAGCGACTACATGAATCATCAGAAAGCCTTTTAAGTTTGGCTGTTTTTGAAATGCGAAATCGTATACAAAGCAAGTCAAATGAAGTAATACTCTCAGAATCAATAGAATATGTAGATGGAGGAGTGAAAATTGTTGTACCGATAAGAGGTGATAGAAAGACTTTGGTGGATTTATCTACCAGAAATGCTAAATATTTCAGACTGGAACGTCAAAAGCAGCGAATTAAACACTTGCCGGCAAATAGAGTTTCAAGGAAACTTGAAACGCTGAAAAGTGATTTAAGAATGGAGCATATTCCTGAGCATATTGAGTGTTTTGATAATTCAAATACGCAGGGTACTTTTCCTGTGGCTGCATGTGTAGTGTTCAAAAATGCTCGTCCGAGTAAAAAAGATTATCGCCATTTCAATATTAAAACCGTGCAGGGTTCTGATGATTTTGCATCTATGGAAGAAGTGATTTTCCGCAGGTACAGGCGATTGCTTGATGAGGAACAAGCATTACCGCAATTGATTGTGGTAGATGGAGGAAAGGGACAATTGAGTGCAGCAGTGAAAAGTCTTGAGAAATTAAATTTGAGAGGAAAAATTACAATAATTGGTATAGCTAAACGCCTTGAGGAAATCTATTTTCCTAATGATTCGGTGCCGCTATACCTCGATAAAAACTCTGAAAGTTTGAAGATTATTCAACAGCTACGAAATGAAGCACATCGATTTGGTATTACTCATCACAGAGATAAAAGGAGTAAAGATTTAATCAAGTCTGAGTTAACTGCAATTGGCGGAATAGGTGAAAAAACCAGAGATATATTGCTTAGTGAATTTGGTTCTGTTCATGCAATCAAAGAGGCAAATATCGATAAGCTCATCAATAAAATTGGCAAGGCAAAGGCCAGAAAGGTATATGAATACTTTAATTTGAAGTAATTTTGTGAAATAATGGATCCTGAAGCAGGCATACTCAATGAGGTTCTTCGTGTAAATTCACATTCAAACTGGATGCTGATATGGCTAATAGTCCTTACCATCGGTTTTGTGTTAACAAGAATGGCATTTCCCAGGTATTGGACACGATACAGACAAGCGATGACTTTTTCTATGGAAGAGGAGCGCTTGCTCAAGGAAAAGAATATGAACCTTTATCAAACTGCATTATTTTTAAATGGATTGGGAAGCCTGTCGATTGCTCTGTTTTTGTTTGTCAGTCTTGATAATTTCGAAAATGTAAAATGGCCAGGCAACACAGCATTTGATTTAGTCTTATTTTCATTATTGTTTCTTCTGCTCACTATCATGAAATTTGGGTCAATCACCTTGCTTGGCAATATTCTTAAAAGTCAGGGAATAGCTGACAGAATAAATCATTCATGGCTTATTTTTCATAAAAACTTTGGATTTTTCCTTCTTTTCTTTGCTCTGCTAGTCATTTATGTACCTGCTCAGTTGACTATTTATGTAATGATATCTGGCTTCTTATCTTTGCTTATTATGCAGATAATGAATTATTTACGATGGTTTCAAATTCTGATTCAGGAGAGAATTTCTATATTCTATGGGATTTTGTACCTTTGTACTCTTGAAATTGCACCTATTCTTGTGTTAATAGGTGTCTTAGTTGTTTGAGTTTTTTGCCAATTCTTTTTTTGTATAAATTCATAAAGCCAACAGAATTGAAAATTAAAAAAATACTCATTTCGCAGCCAAAGCCAAAGATGGAAAAATCTCCATATTTTGACTTGGAGGAGAAACAAAAAGTTAAGCTTGACTTTACTCAATTTATTCAAATCGAGGGTGTTACAAAGAAGGAATTTCGATGTGAAAAGGTTAATATTCTAGATTTTTCAGCAGTTATTTTTACAAGTAGAACAGCTATAGATCATTTTTTCAGAATCAGTGAAGAAATGAGAGTAACGATCCCTGATGGAATGAAATATTTCTGTGTATCTGAGTCTATAGCAGTATATTTACAGAAGTATATTATTTACCGGAAAAGGAAAATCTTTTATGGTAAAAAGCGTTTTGTTGACCTCATGGATGTTCTGGGTAAGCATAAGGATGAAAACTTCCTGGTTCCTGTTAGTGATGTTCATAAGGAAGAGATTTCAGCCCTTCTGGAAAAGAATCAAGTTAAGTTTAAAAAGGCAGTATTCTATTGTACTGTGGCAGCAGATCTTTCCGGTTTGAAGATTGATGAATACGATGTATTAGTCTTTTATAGTCCCTCAGGGATATCTTCTCTGTTTAGTAACTTTCCGGATTTTAAGCAAAACAGCATAAAAATTGCAACCTTTGGTCCTAATACAGCTAAAGCTGCTGAGGAAGCCGGGTTGAATATTGATTTGACAGTTCCTAGTCCTGAGTTTCCGTCAATGACTATGGCACTTGACAATTTTATCACAAAAGAAGCTAAGAAGCCTGGTAAATAACAAAACCATAATTTATCCGGAATGATACAATCTAATAAATTCCGGAAATCCGAACGACTCTCAAGTCAAAAGGAAATCCAGGCCCTATTTTCAGATGGCCATTCATTTCATTCTTTCCCATTTAGGGTGGTTTGGAAATTTTCAGATAAACCTGACAATCATCTTGCCAGGGTGGTTATTTCTGTGCCTAAAAGGAAGTTCAAAAAGGCAGTCGACAGAAATCTCATAAGGAGGAGGATTAAGGAAGTTTATCGTGTACAGAAACATATCTTGTATGATCATTTAGATCAAGCAGAAGTAAAACTGATTTTCATGTTGATGTATACTCATGACGAGATAATGGATTTTAATGAATTGGAAGGTAAAATATCAAAGCTCTTAGTCCGTTTCAAACAAGAAGTGAAGGTGAACACATGAAATATCTCCTTATACCGTTTAAGCTTATCAGTAAAATACTTGAACTTTTGTTTATTCTATTGGTGAAGTTTTATCAAGGAGCAATATCTCCAATACTTCCATCGAGTTGTAGATATACACCAAGTTGTTCAAGCTATTGCTTGGAGGCACTAAAAAAATACGGGCCATTCAAAGGACTATTTATGTGTTTGAAAAGGGTGCTGTCATGCAATCCCTGGGGCGGGAGTGGTTATGATCCTGTACCGTAAGAATGAGAAATAAGATATAAAGCACAATGAAAAGCAAGACCAAAACAATACGATTCTCTCTGGTTCTCATGTTCCTGTTATTCCTGCCTTTTGGTTTTTCAGGATATATCGATAAAGATTTTGAATTATCAAAGAACCTGGATATCTATCATACACTGATGCGTGAATTGAATATGTTTTACGTAGATGAAACAGATCCCGGGGAATTGGTCAAGAGTAGCATTGATAATATGCTTGCGCGTTTGGATCCATATACCGTTTATATCCCTGAATCACGAATGGAGGATTTGGAACTAATGACAACTGGCGAATATGGTGGAGTGGGAGCACTGATCAGGCAGCGTAATGATGATGTGATGATAACTGATCCTTATGAAGACTTTCCTGCACATAAAGCTGGCTTGAGAGCTGGTGATATAATACGTAAAATAGATGGCCGGTCAGTTAGCGATTTGAAATCAGCGCAAATAAGTGAGTTGATGAAGGGACAGGTTGGTACATCCTTGAGTATCCAGGTATTTCGTCCGCATGATGAAAAAGAGATTAAAGTGGAAATGGTTCGTGAGAAAATACGAATCAGCAATGTGCCGTTTTATGAAATTATTGATGAGCAAACCGGGTATATTCGATTAGCAGGATTTACGCAGGGAGCAGCAAGAGAGGTTTTGGATGCTTTCACTGAGATGAAGAAGGATGGGATAAGCCAGCTTATATTGGATTTACGATCTAATCCGGGCGGATTGCTAATTGAAGCTGTGGATATCATGAATATTTTCGTGCCGCAGAACGAGGAAATTGTCAGAACAATGGGAAAGGTTAAGCAATGGAATCATACCTATTATTGTCGACGAGAGGCAATTGACACACTAATGCCAGTTGCTGTATTGATAAATTCAAAATCTGCCTCTGCGGCTGAGATTATTGCCGGCGCTATGCAGGATCTCGACAGAGGAGTGGTGATAGGTCAGAGATCTTTTGGAAAGGGATTAGTGCAAACTACCCGTAATCTCAGCTATAACTCTAAATTGAAGATTACTACAGCTAAGTATTATATCCCAAGCGGCCGCTGTATTCAGGCTTTGGATTACTCTCATCGTCGTGATGATGGTAGCGTAGGAAAGATCCCTGATTCATTGATTACAGAGTTCAAAACAAAAAATGGTAGGGTGGTATATGATGGCGGTGGGATTCTTCCCGACTTTACCCTGGAAACCAGAACCCTTAGTATGCTCACTACAGCAATGCTTTATCAGGATAAATTTTTCGATTTTGCCACAAAGATTAGAAATACACGAAGTGAACTGGATAAACCATCAGACTTTGTATTAACAGAGAAGGATTACCAGGAATTTGTAGGACAATTAGAAAGGGATTCATTTCGATATGAAACCGGAAGTGAAAGAAAGCTGGAAGAGCTGATCAGGATAGTCAAAAGGGAGAAATATGAGGATGTTGCCGGAGAGAAGCTTAAAGAGTTGCAAGAGCTGCTTAAAAACGATGTTAAAAAGGATGTAGAAGTGTTTGAGGAAGAGATAAAAAGTTTGCTCTCAGATGAAATTATTGGCAGATATTATTCTCAAAAAGGCAGAATCGCATTTATGTTACGAGATGATCCGGCAATATTGAAGGCAATTGAGGAACTCAAAAATCAATAGTGGTGGTGAAAATTAATAGTGAGATATAAGACTATTTATTCTGCCATTTATGGGATCCGTCTTGAAATATTTCTTTCTTCCAGACAGGTAGCTTCTCTTTGATTTGCTCCACACAGTCTTCAATAGCTCTGAAAGCATGCTTTCTGTGTCTTGAAGAAACCAAAACAAACAGTGAGTTCTCACCCACCTTAACCATTCCTGTACTATGAAAAATATGCATACAGATCAGGTCGTCATATTTTGCAAAAAGAGAGTCTTTTATTTCTTGAACTGTAATGGCAATCATTTCTTCGTATGCTGAATATTCAATTCCGCTCACCTTATTCTCTCCAATAAGATCTGCTCTAACCTGACCAAGAAAAATGGCATGGGCGCCAATATTTGTTTTGCTTGTATGCTTCTCAATCTCGGAACTTATTAAACGAGAAGGAATAGGGCCATCTATGAGATGTGTGGTAGTCTTCATATGATCAACCTCCTGTAAATGGAGGTAATAAAGCTATTTCATCACCCTGGTTAATACTGTGTGTATTATCAACAATATGCTGATTTACAGAAATCTGAAACCTTTGCTTGTTGATGTCAGGATACATTTCATTGAGCCTACTTTGCAGCTGACTGATTGTTCCTGTGAAGTCGATATTTTCTTCTGTTTTACCGGATATTTCTGACAAAACACCGAAATAGAGTATCTTCATCTTATAATGTTTCTATGTCCAGATCTTCCGGACGATTCATATTTTTGAACAGCTCCGGAGAGTAAAAGTTTAAGTCCGGATGAATATTTATTTCCTGCCATCTGGTTTGTCTGATAATTGCTGGCGGTTTATAGTTATTATTTTCAATAGATTGAATAACAGTGCTATGTATCGATTTGTTATATATCCCAATCATCGGTTCATTCACCCCATCATGCGCTGCTAAAGATATGTCAAAATCTCCATGATTAGTAATTAGGTATTCAAACAAGGTGGTGGTTAATAGGGGCGTGTCGCAACTTACGATAAGGCAATATGCTGTGCCGGCATGAGATAATCCGGATTCTATTCCTGCAATAGGTCCGATATTACGAAAACGATCTGCGATGAGCTTATCATCCGGGAATAATCCGGGTGTAGAATTAGATGATATCAAAACCTGAGAGCAGAGGGGTGAAATTGCAGACTTAACCCAGTCAAGTAAGGTCTTGCCATTCCAAAGAACAAGGGCTTTATCCTGACCCATTCTTGAACTCTCTCCGCCAGCAAGAATAATTCCTGTTATTTGATTCCTTGAGATCATTTTTGCTCATTAATGGGCTTCAAACCAATTCTGACCAATACCCATATCCACAATTAGTGGTACAATTAGTTGGCATGCATGCTCCATTTCATGGCGAATAATTTCTCTGACCTGAGTCAACTCGGGCAGAAAGACATCGAAATTCAGTTCGTCATGTACCTGAAGAATCATTTTGGTTTTAAGCTTATTTTTTTGAAGCTCTTTGTGAATGTTAATCATGGCAATTTTAATGATATCTGCAGCTGATCCCTGCACCGGTGCATTGATCGCATTCCGCTCTGCATTGCCTCTGATAATGGGATTATGAGAATTTATATCTTTCAGGTAGCGACGACGACCAAACATTGTTTCTACGTAGCCTTTTGATCGAGCTTGTTCAATATTACTATCCATGTATATCTTGATTTTTGGATAGGATCTGAAATATCCATCAATTAATGATTTTGCTTCCCTCCTGGGGATATTGAGCCGCTGTGATAGTCCGAATGATGAAATTCCATAAATGATACCAAAATTTGCTGTTTTAGCACTGGTTCTCATTTCCTTGCTGACCTTCTCTATTGGAATATTATTGATGAGAGCAGCTGTTGCGGTATGAATATCCTCATTCCGGTTAAATGCAGCAATCATATTTTCATCACCACTCACATGAGCCATAATTCTTAGCTCAACCTGAGAGTAGTCGGCAGAAAGAAATGTATACTCCTTATTGCTTGGGACAAACGTTTTGCGGACTTCTCTTCCGCGTTTTTCTCTGATTGGTATATTCTGGAGGTTAGGATTGATTGAACTCAATCTGCCTGTTGCTGCTACGGCCTGATTAAATGAAGTATGAATCTTGCCTGTTTTTTTATTTACTAATTCTGGCAAAGTATCTACGTAGGTGTTTAAAAGCTTTCTTAAGCCCCGGTATTCCAGAACATTAGCAATAATTGGGTGACGAGATGTAAGTCGACTTAACACATCTTCACTGGTTGAGTATTGCTTACTTTTAGTTCGTTTAGCGTTCGGGTCAATTTTCAGATGATCAAAAAGAACAGCTCCTAATTGCTTAGGAGAGCCCACATTAAATTGAATGCCTGCCTGTTTGAGAATTTCTTCTTCAAGGCGAATAATATCCTCTTTTAATTCTCCTGAAAATACATGGAGAGAAGATGGATCTAAACGAATACCTTGTTTTTCCATATCAGCTAGAACTGTAATCAGAGGCATTTCAATATCTGAGAATAACTTCTTCAGATTTTTGGTTATCAGTTCTTTATCCAGAATCTCTTTAAGTTGATAGGTAATGTCTGCATCTTCGCCGGCATACTCCTTTATTTTTTCAAGATCAACGTCTCGCATGCTTTTCTGAGTTGATCCTTTTTCACCTATCAGCTGTGTGATTGGGAGTGTTTTGTACGACAAATAACTATTAGCTAAAAGCTCTAGATTATGTCGACTATCTGCTTCAATCAAATAGTGAGCCAGCATTGTATCAAAAAGTGGTCCTAGTACATCAATCTGGTAGTTGCGAAGAATATGGATATCATACTTTAGATTTTGTCCTATTTTTCTGATTTGTGAATTCTCAAAAGCCGGACGCAATAATTCTAATAGATTCTGAGTTTGAAATCGATCTTCAGGAAAGGGGATATAATATGCTTCATGAGCTTTGAAGGAAACAGAAAGTCCTACAATTTCAGCTTCCAGAGCAACAATTCCGGTTGTTTCAGTGTCGAAACAAAACTCACCAAGCTTCATCAATCTATCAGTAAGCTCTTTGATTGATCTCTCATCCTTCACCAGGTGATATTTATGGTCTGTATTATGGATAGTTTTATAATCATTTTGGGTACTTATTTCAGAGAGGGTTTCTTCACCGAAGAGAGTGCCTTGAATTGGAGATGAGCTGGTGGTCTGTTTCTTTACAATACTAACAGCATAATCTGCTTGTATTCTATTGGCAAGATTTCTGAATTCGAGAACTTCGAAAAGACTGTTAAGTTTTGCTATATCGGGCTTATCAAATGCAAGTTTATCAGCTTCAAAATCAACATCCACGTGGGTTTCGATTGTAACAAGAAACTTTGCTTGTTCTATCTGGCTTTTGAAGTTTAGCAGGTTTTCTTTCTGCTTGCCTTTCAGATCGTCAATATGATTATAGATATTTTCAATACTTCCATATTTGCCTATTAGTTTTTTTGCTCCTTTTTCGCCAATCCCAGGACATCCGGGTATATTATCTGCAGCATCTCCCCATAGAGCCAGAACGTCAATAACTTGTTCAGGATGACTAATTCCGAATTTTTGGCAAATTTCTTCAGTACCCAAAACTTCTGCTTCATTACCAGACCTTCTGGGTTTGAACATTTTGACGGAATCTGATATTAGCTGTCCAAAATCTTTATCAGGCGTCATCATAAATACCTCAAAACCTTCTTTTTCAGCCTTCTTTGCGAGTGTGCCAATCGTATCATCGGCTTCGAATCCGGGAATCTCGATATATGTAATTTGAAAAGCTGATATTACATCTTTTATGTAGGGTATAGAAGCACGTAAGTCATCAGGCATTGGGGGGCGATTTGCCTTATAATCTGAATACTGTTCGTGTCTGAAAGTTGGCGAGGGCGGGTCAAAAACCACGGCAATATGACTAGGCTTTTCCTTCCTTAGAACTTCATCGAGAGTGAGTGTAAACCCAAAAATTGCAGAGGTATTTAATCCCTTAGAATTGATCCTTGGATTATTGATAAAGGCGTAATACGAGCGATAAATTAATGCATAGGCATCAAGAAGAAATAATTTCTTTTCCATAATGGATAAAGATACAGAAAACTAGGAGTTTTGGTCTGAGGCGCGCCATTCAGCATAGCTATTGGCGGTTTCAAAAAGAATAATAGATTCTAATTTGACTTCTTTAGAAAGCTCACGATTTAGTATATCAGCATAATATATCACCAGGTTTTCTGCGGTAGGCTGAAAATCGGTATAGTGATGGCGACCAAACATTTCCTTGAGTTCAGCAAGACCGGATACTGGAGCTTTTTTGTTCAATACCACAGAATGGTCGTAAATATCCACGATATACTTTTTGACCACTCGTTTGAGATCACCAAAATCGATTACCATTCCTTCTTTGAAGTTATCAGGATCTGTAATAGGCACTCCGGAAACAGTAACCTTCAAGATGTAGGAGTGGCCATGGATATTTTTGCACAAGCCATCATAGCCAAGCAGGGCATGTGCCATCTCAAAACGAAAAATCTTGGTAACCCGAACTATTGACATAAAAAGTGCTTAACAAGCACACATGGAAATACAATCCACGATATTGCTTAATTGATCATGCTTGAGGAAATAAAAAGTATTTTTTCCTTCACGCTTACTCCCTAAAACACCTTTGTCTTTTAAAATTCCAAGATGATGAGAGGTGGTTGATTGCTCTAGTTTGAGCTTCTCGTGAATCTCAGTTACTGTCAATCTTTTTCCATCTTCCAGATAAGAAATAATAGCAATTCTCATCGGATGAGCAATGGCCTTCAGCATAATAGCTGCTTGTTCTAATTGTTCTGGCTTAAGTCCCTGAACTTTCATGATAAATTGGATTCTACGGTACAAATGCAAATATATAAATATTTAGTTAAGGTGTAGCGTTAATTAACTAACAGAAATCATGATTTTGGTCAGGTTTGAAGTCTAAAAAAAACTAATATCATTACCCGAAATAGCACTTAATATATTGTTAGACAGTCTGCTAGCACCAAGTCTGAAATATTCAGGACTTGTCCAGTTTTCTCCAAGAATTTGCTCAATAAGGGTGTAATACCTGGCAGCATCATCAACATTTGAGATTCCGCCTGCAGGTTTTAGTCCAATCATACGACCTGTTACCGTGTGATAATCCCTGATTGCTGAGGCCATAATATATACTGCCTCAGGCGTTGCTGCCGGAGATAGTTTGCCTGTAGAGGTTTTAATAAAATCGGCTCCGGCTTCCATTGCAATAAGGCTGGCGATTCTAATATTTTTGGCTGTTTTTAATAATCCTGTTTCCAGTATTACTTTCAGATGAACATCTTCAATTGTACTTTTTATTGAACTGATCTCATCAAAAACCTGCTGATATTCACCAGCTAGAAATTGACCAGCCGAGATAACGATATCAATTTCATTGGCACCTTTAGAAACGAGTAGTTTACATTCAGCATTTTTCACAGATAAAAATGTCTGCGATGAAGGAAAGCCCGCACCAACAGCTGCAATATTTACGCTTTTATCTTGTAAATTTTCCTTTACTGCTTCAAGCAATGCGGGGTAGATGCAAATTGCAGCTACTGTAGGAATATCAGGGAAGGTTTCAGAAAAAGTATTCAGCTTACTGCAGAATCTTTGTGCTGTAGCTGTATTGTCGTGAGTATTTAGTGTTGTGAGATCGATAAATGAAAAGAGCTTCTTCAATAATTCTCTTGACGGAACTTTAGGAGTCATCAGAAGAATCTCATGAGTTCTTAGTTCTACCTGGCTGTCATTTTCACCTGATCCGTAAACTTCTTGATATTTATTGACTTGTATCATTATGTTGATTATTTTTTGTCTTTGGTATCTATGAAAATTGTAACCGGACCATCATTGATCAGAGATACTTGCATTTCGGCACCAAACTCACCAGTTCCAATCTTTTTACCCAGCACAGTCTCTATTTGTCGTACAAATTGCTCATACAATGGGATCGCAATATCCGGAGGTGCTGCATCGATGTATGAAGGTCGAAAACCTTTTTTTACTCTGGCGTGAAGAGTAAACTGACTCACAGCAATAATTTCACCATTAATATCTTTTACAGAAAGGTTCATAACACCCTGGTTGTCATCAAAAATTCGTAGTCCGCAGATTTTATTACAGAGCCATTCTATATCGTCGCTTCCATCCTCCTCTTCAATTCCAATCAGAATCAGTAAGCCTTGACCTATTGAGGCAATGAGCTCCTTTTCAACTTCAACAGATGCTTGCTTAACTCTTTGGATTAGTGCTCTCATGTTTATTTCGTCATTCGTCTTTCGTCATTCGTTCTACGGAAGAGATTAGTTAGTTTATTTTCTTTTGTTTAGGATTATCAGTGCGGCAATAACTCCTGGAATCCAGCCTGCTAGCGTTAGCAGGAAAACAATAACTATTGATCCACATCCATAGTCAACAACTGCTAATGGAGGAAATACGATGGCTAGAATAACTCTTAGTAATGACATAATTGTATAGTATAGATATCAAATTTTCAATAAATATAGT
The DNA here is from genome assembly GCA_023145515.1 of Bacteroidales bacterium. Classification (GTDB taxonomy): domain Bacteria; phylum Bacteroidota; class Bacteroidia; order Bacteroidales; family UBA12481; genus JABHCC01. Next base: position 264 of record JAGLDP010000043.1, on the reverse strand, counting down.
ACAATCGTTATCTTTACTGCAAAACAAGATATAAAACATGAAAAAACTAACTACACTTTTTACTCTGGGGTTGATTATGATAGCCTGGAATGTGAATGCTCAGCATTTTAACAAACTAACACAAGTTGAAATTGATGAAGGTTGGGAATTACTGTTTGACGGACAGTCGATGGAGAAATGGAAATGCTGGAAAAAGGATTATGTTCAGGGCTGGGCTATTGAAGAGCACGGCATGAAGGCAATGGGTTTACCTCACGGACAAGG
>JAGLDP010000042.1 GCA_023145515.1 Bacteroidales bacterium | reverse complement strand
GGTCCTGAATATCAGCTTCTTGATGATGTTGGATTTCCAAAATCAGGTCCTCTTCATAATTCGGGAGCCAATTATGATGTTCATCCACCAAAATTCGGACAGGTAAAGACTCTGGATCAATGGAATACTACACGAATAATTGTCAAAGGGCCTCATGTTGAGCAGTATTTGAATGGAAGAAAGGTTGTGGAGTATGATATGTGGACAGATGAATGGTATGAGATGAAGGCTAACTCTAAATGGAAGAATGCCGATGATTATGGCAAATTTAAGGAAGGTCATATTGCTTTGCAGGATCATGGTGGAACCTGTAATTTCCGGAACCTTAAGATTCGGAAGCTTTAATGAGCAACACCAACGACCGCGATTATACTAACGGTGAGATTACGGTTTTTTGGAAGCCTGATGAGTGCATTCATGCTACCATCTGCTTCATGAAGCTTCGTAAAGTATTTGATCCGGCCAAGCGTCCGTGGGTCAATATGAATGGGGCAGCAACAGACGATATTATCAAAATAGTAGATGAATGTCCGACAGATGCCCTTACCTGGAAGTTTAACAATGAGCTAAGCGAAGAGGAGGTAGAGAGGAGCTTAAGAAAGCCGAAAGGTGATGAAAAAGTGCCTTCTCCTCCTGCTACAGAGATAAGCATATTTGAAAATGGTCCGGCAATAATTAAGGGAAACTTTAGAGTTACAGACGGAATGGGAAATAAGATAGAAACTGCGAATCAGATAGCCTTATGTCGCTGTGGTGGGTCAAAGAATCTTCCTTTTTGCGATGGTAGTCACATCGTGATAGGTTTCAAGGGGTAGTTTGAATACAACTAATGGCGTACTCAAAGTTATTTTAGTTTCTTAAAGTATTGGTCCAATTCTCCACTTTGAATAATTTTATTAATTTCTTTTGCTTTAATCGAAAGCTGACGGAAATTTCTTTCGCCCGAACTTAGAGTATCCCATTGGTGAGTACTATCCCAATGTTCAAAAGCATCATAAAAAGGAATTGTATAATAGGATGAAAAGGGATCATCATCAATAATATTGTGCTCCAGGAGAGAGTCTAGTTTCCCTAATTCTCCCAGGTAGAACAATTCATGGTACTCGGTAAAGGTGATCCCGGTAAAAACATCTTTAACAGTTATTTCTCCTCCTAGAAAATAGTTACTGTCTAAAGGGATTCGGAAGTGATAACCACTATCCCCTTCAAAATGATAAACGATAGTTTCATCATAGCTGACATCCAATAAGTGATCGATATCTCCATCTTTTGATAGCCAGGTGGAGTATAAATGAAAATAGTCTCCGTTTGTTTTATAAATGGCAAATGCTGGTGGATCGACACAGTAATTACCATAGTTGAGCATTTTTCCACATCCAACCAAGAGCAATAACAAAGGGAGGCCCCAAAAGAAAGATTTCCACGGTGAGCAGTGCATCAGGTACAAGTATTATTTACGAACTTGTTAAAGTTAATGAATTGAGATGGGCTTTGTCTGGATTAAGCTTCCTTATTACTATTTCCAAGAAAAGAAATCCCGGGCCTGCCGCCTGGAAAGCGTAGAACCCGGGAATTTCCTATTTAGAGAATCTTTATTTACTTATCGGGGTTGTAAATCTCAACATTATTTCGGTAATCTCCAAGTAGATGCTCAGCAAAATAATACCACATCATACGTTCTTTGTATTTGCTGTACTTACCAAAACCATGTCGTTGTCCTGGCATGACCATGTAGTCAAAGCGTTTGCCTGCTGCAATAAGAGCATCGGCAACCCGTGTGGTGTTACCAGGATGCACATTATTGTCAATATCACCATGAATCAACATAAGGTGTCCTTTTAGATTCTTGGCCAGATCTTGATTTGCAGGAACTTTAGATTTAAATGTAATCTTAGTTTCTTTCTCCTGCTTAATGGAATCATCTTCAGGCCAACCCTCTTCATCCTTCTTTACTTCTCCTTTGCCTTTTGCCTTTTCTCCTTTGCCTTTAGCCTTGACTGTGGTCTTTACTTCCTTAACTCCATGATGTGTTTCTCCCCACCAAAGATTGTAAATGTTATTGTCATGATTACCAGCCGAAGACACAGCTACATCGTAAAAATCGGGATAGGTTAATATGGCTGCTGTTGACATGAATCCACCACCTGAATGACCATGGATACCAACTCTTGAGATATCAATAAAATCGTAGCGATCAGCGAGTTGCTCCAAACCATATTTATCATCGGGCAAAGCATAATCTCTAAGGTTGTCATACCCATAAGTGTGATAATACTTACTTCTCAAAGGACTTCCACCTCTATGTCCCATGGCTACAGTTACAAATCCTAGTTGTGCAAGAGACATTCCGTTACGGCCGGTTGAACTCCATGGCATAGAAAAAGACTCTACTTGTGGTCCTGGATATACATAGTTAATAATAGGATATTTCCGACCTTCTTCCATCTTCAATGGTTTCCACATTACACCATAAAGATTAGTTACACCATCAACGGCTTTAACTGTAAAGCGCTCGGGCATCTGCCATCCGGTTTCGTATAGGCGACGAAGATCAGTTTCTTCTAATTCCATCAGAAGGTTGCCTTTGGTGTCACGTAAAACGGACTTAGGAGCTAAGTCAGCTCTTGAATATGTATCGACGAAATATTTGTTGGATTTTGAAATGCTAACTCTATGAGTACCATCTTCAGGGGTTAATAGCTGCATTCCTGAACCATCAAGCTTCACTTTATAGGTCATTGAATAGTAAGGATCAATGCCTTGTTCACGTCCGACTCCATCAAAATAAATCACTCCTCCAAGAGTATCTATCTGTGTAATGCGACCTGCAATATAGTTTCCTTTTGTAATTGCATGCTTCAGAGTTCCTTGATTGTCATACAAATAATACTGTCCCCAACCAGTACGTTCTGACCACCAGATCAGGTCTTTCCCGTCGTTGATAACAGAAAGACTAGAGTTGCTGTGCCAGTATGGTTCATCAGTTTCAGAAAATAATTCCTTCAATTCACCAGTTTCAGTATCTACAACACAAACGTCCTGAATAGCACAGGTACGGTCTTTTCTAACAAGGTATACCTGAGAAGCATCTTTATAAAGTGGATATACTCTAAAAGTTTGGTCTTTGTGCTTGTCGACATCGATTTTTATACCCTCTGTTTTGTTTACATCAAAGATCCACAACTCAGACTGCGGAACAAATTCATCACCCGGCATGGCATACTTATAGGTCTCCAATTCAGGACGAGGTTTTTTAAGTACATTAAGAACCCAGAGGTCTTTTACCTTGCGTGAGTCTCTTTTGGTGACATAGAATTTCTCTCCACCTTCTAACCATCTTACATAGGTTCTTTCTCTTTTAGCCTTGGTTGTGTCATCCTCTTCTTTACCTTTTCCACCCCATGAATAATACTTTTCTCCATCGGTGGTAAGCTGTATTTCAGTACTATCCGCATCATCAGCTTTCATTATGTAAAGGTTGTGATCCTTTGCAAATGCAATCCAGGTAGAATCCTTATTGTATCCTTTCCAGGCATTTGCTTTACGTTCTTTGGCTTTAGCTTTAGTATCAAGTGTATCAACAATAGTAATAGCCTTGGTCTTCATATCATATTCGAACTTAAAACTATCAATCTCAAAGTTGAATGCTGAATTATCATCTTTAAACTTGAGATTTTTCAAACCCAGTTGCAGATGATTCAGAATCTTGTTAATCTGTTGATTGACCTCTGATGCAACATAATAGTTGTCAAAGAGAGGCACCCTGGTTTTCTTAGCGGGATCAACAAACCAATGTAGTTCGCCGTCGCCGGTTTTGTAGGAGTACCAGTACTTGTCACTGTCTTTCAACCATACTGGCCTGACAGAGGTGCTACCTATCATTTTTTTAAGATTTGACGAGGTGTATTTTTCTGCAGTTCTAAAATCGGCCTTTTGTCCGAAAATCAGAGAAAACGAAAATACTGCCAGGAAAAGAAGAGAGAGCTTTTTCATTGTTAATGGTTTTAGTTCCAATTAATTTCAGCGAAATAAAATTAAGGAACTAAAACGAAAGCCAATGCGATTTAACAATTTTTATGATTGCTAAATAGATAATCTTTAAACTCCTCCGTGTGGAGTACCAGGAATGGGAGTTTCAATGTTCATATCAAGCTCACCCATAACATAGTTTGATGGCCCCATTCTCATGGTTGATTTATTTATTTGCTCCCAGGTAATCATTTTGCCTGTATATGCAGCCTCACGACCCATAATTGCTGTAAGGGTAGACAGAGCCAGTTGTTCGGCTTCGTTAATTGGCTTATGATTTCGGATGGATGCAATGAGATCGATGTGTTCCTGAACGTATGGAGAAACCTTAACCGTTTTGGTTGGATTTCCGTTTACATCTTTTGGGTAGGCGTATTGCCACTTGATGGTTCCATCGGGATAATAAATTGTATCCTTACAATTAGTATAGCCTTCGGTTCCCATCAGGTGTTCCGCAGTAGCATTGGCGCAATTATCGATTTGTCTCGACATTGAATGTGAATGTAAACCTTCTCCAAAGTAGAAGTCTACGCTGAAAAAATCCCATTGATCACCTGTTAAGCGACGATGTCTTGCGCCTCCTCCGATTGCAGAGATTGGTTGTTTGCCTGTGAACCAGTTGATAATATCAATATTGTGAACATGAGTGTCGAGAAAATGATCACCACACAACCATCGGAAATTATTCCAGTTTCTGACCATGTATTCCATATCAGACCATTCATCCTTACGACTCCGATACCATACGTGGTTTTGTAACCAGTAAGCATTAGCTGATACGGGCTCACCTATGCCACCCATCTGAACCTGTCGATATGTTTCAAGGTAATTTCTTTCATGTCGTCGCTGAGTTCCTCCAACGATGCTAAGGCCGATGGCTTCAGCTTTTTTTGCAGATCCAATGATAGAACGAATACCTACGGGATCAACGGCTGCAGGTTTCTCCATGAAGATATGCTTTTTGGCTTTTACCGCAGCTTCAAGGTGCTCTGGACGAAAGTGGGGAGGGGTTGCCAGAAGGATGATGTCGATGTCAGTTTCAAGTAGTCTTTTGAATCCATCAAAGCCAGTAAAGCATTTATTGTCAGGGATATCAACGTTTTTCTGTTTTTTTAATTTTTGACGACAGAGTTGTAACTGGTCATCAAAAACATCGGCCAAGGCAATCAATTCTAAGTTTGGACCAGCATCAAGGAAGTTAAATGCCGCACCAGTTCCACGGTTACCGCATCCAACTAATCCGGCTTTCAGAACTTTCCCGTCTGGAGCCTGATCCAACTTATCTGTAGCAGGAATATTTTTCCCTTTTTTATCTGAAGAGCAGGCTGATAATACTGAACTAATGCCTAATGTACCAACAGCACTAATAGCTCCTGCCTGTCCCAAAAATTTCCTCCGACTAACTGACTTTTCCCTATCCATAACAATAATATTTATGTCTAATTTCTATTTCCTAAGTTCTTATTTCCCATCCCACTCACATACAACTCTAAATCCAACATGTCTGGAATCTGAATACCACCAAATACTTTTAGGAATCTGCGGATCAGTTACTACCCAATTAACATGTTGAGTGAAATCTCTGGATGAAACTCTCACATCTCTGGCATCACTCAGGAAGGATCCTCCCCTGATAACATGTTCTTCTCCACTAGCTGGTCCTTTAGGGTTAACTGCCACCTTGTTTCCTGTTGGATAAGTGTTGAATACCGCATCACTATACCAATCAGAGCAAAATTCTGAAACATTCCCCAGCATGTTTACTAATCCAAAAGCATTTGCTTGTGAAGCAATTGGTTCCTGAGTTTTATTGGGTGAGTTTTCTTTGTATACCACATAGCTGTTAATCACACTTGTATCAGCTCCAAAGAGTTTTTTGAAAAATCCATCGCTGGTATAATCTTTTGCAGTACCCTCAAAAAAGTAAGGTCCTTCTGATCCGGCTCTTGCGGCATACTCCCATTCTGCCTCTGTTGGAAGTCGGTATTTTTTGCCGGTTATCTGTGTTAGCCACTGACAATATACCGTTGCAGCATGGTGGGTCATGGTGATAGCCGGACGAGTTCCTTTTCCCCAACCCTGGTCAGGTGCTCCCCATGGTGGGGTAGCTCCTGTGATTGCATCAGTGTCTCCGTTTTTACCGGATGTGGATGTTTCTGATTTTCCTTCAGCACCTGTTTGAGAGAAGAAAGCCATGTACTCACTCCAGCTGACTTCTACTTGTCCCATGAAGAATTTTTTGATTTTGATTCTTCTTTGTGGACCTTCATCCTGGTTTCTTAGTTTTTCATTATCCGGACTACCAAAGGAGAAAATTCCTTCAGGAAT
>JAGLDP010000041.1 GCA_023145515.1 Bacteroidales bacterium | reverse complement strand
CCCATTGCACTTAGTACGTACCAGGAGGAAAGTGATCCCATATCCTCGTTACCACAAATACCACCGGGACCTGTTCGGTACAGATCCATTACCTGACGAACTTTATCCTGGGTTTTCCATGGCATACCTGCATAATTGTATAGATATGCAACGTGATGAGAAGGTTGATTGCCATGAACATATTGTCCGATTGTACCCACTACTCCAACATATTTTGGATCACTAATATCAGTACTTATGCTGAATAGTGAGTCTAGCTTGGTAGTAAAATCAGCATTACTTCCGAAGAGCTCAATTAATCCAGCTACATCGTGCTGTACAGACCAAATATACTGCCAGGCATTGGATTCAGTATAATACCTGTTCGGACGTCTTCCAACCAGCAGAGGATCAAAGCAGCCAAAATAAGAGTGATCTCCATTTTTTGTAATCTTTGCCGCTTGATTTTCACAAGACCTTAGCCATGTGCCATCCTGATTTTTCGGACGCATAAAATTAGTACCTGAATCAAATACGTTTGCATAGTTGCTAGCCCTTTGTATAAATAACTGATAATCATCCTGATACCCCAGACCTTGTGCCATTTGCGCCAAGCACCAATCATCATAGGCCAGCTCAAGTGTATTTGACACTGACTCAGGAATCTTATCCACAGGTATATATCCCAATTCCATATAGTATGTCAACCCAGACCGACCGTAAGATGGCGATAGTGGCGGGGGTGGAAGTTCCAGAGCTTTCTTTTTCATGGCCTGATAAATGAATTCAACATCATAATCTCTGAACCCTTTCATATACGCATCTACTATTATCGGCACCAGATGATCTCCAACCATCCCCTGACCGAAAATATTTCTATGATGCTGCGCCGGCAACCACCCGTAATTCTTTGTTTTTGACACGATTGACTTGATCATATCATTGATGTATTCAGGTTCAACTAATGTCATAAGTGGGTGCTCAGATCGGTAAGTATCCCAACAAAAGAATGATGGAAAAAACTGGTAATCATCTGCTGTATGAATTTTACCATCCATTCCAAAATATTTACCATCCACATCAGAAGATATGCCCTGGGCCAACAGAGAATGATATAGTGCCGTATAAAAGACCTGCTTTTGGTCTTCAGACTCTCCTTTAACCTGAATTTTCTCCAATTCTTTATTCCAAGTCATTCTGGCCTCCGATTTAACATAATCAAAGTTCCAATCGGGAATCTCGGCTTGAAGATTACTTCTTGCTCCTTCAACACTTACATACGACAGACCAATCTTAACCAGAACAAGCTCATTTGCCTCAGTAGAATAATTGACAAAAGCTCCAATATTACTCCCAGACTCTTCTGATCTGTATGGAAAAAGTCCATGTCCTGATTCAGGTGTTTGAAAGTTGCCATCCCATGTTCCGTATGCTGCAAAATCCTTACTAAACTCTGCAACAAAAAAGACTTTGGTTTCTTTTGACATTTTATAACCCTCTATGGTGTTATTGCCAATAATTTTTATCCTCGACTTTTCTATAGAGGGACCCCCAATTGAATGTCCCAGATCAATCAGGATATGAGAACAATCTGATTTAGGGAATGTATACCTATGCATTCCGGCTCTCTTGGTGACAGTTAACTCAGCCTGAATATTGTAATCCTTCAAGTGTACAGAGTAGTAACCCGGAGATGCAGTTTCTTCGGTATGCTCAAACCTCGACCGATATCCCTCATCGGGATTATCCCTTGTGCCCGAACTCACCTGAAGCTTTTGTGCTACTGTTGGCATCATTAAAATATCACCCTTACCTGTCATTCCAACTCCGCTATAATGCGTATGACTGAAACCCATTATGGTATTATCAGCATACTGGTAGCCCGAAGCGTATGTCCATCCCTCAGTATATCCATCAGGACTCAAATGCACCATTCCAAATGGTAATCCTGGTCCTGGATATGTATGAGCAAAAAAATCTGTCCCGATAAAGGGATCAACATACTCCACCGGTTCTTTGGATTTCTCACATCCCATAGCGACAATTAATAGCACTAATATGCTTAGAATCTTATCTTTATAATTCATTTTCATCATCTTTTTTCGAACTGTTTATTGTCACCTGTGATGGCGGAGCGGCATTACCTGATGCACCCCATTCTTTATTGGGATATTGCCCCATTTCAAGTTCAAGAGTACTTCCACTCAGAATATCGTCATGAGTGAACCAGGTGCGGTTCAAAGTTTCACCATTTAGCTTTGCCGACTGGATATACTTATTTGTTTTAGAGCAATTATTAGCCATAATTGTAAAGGTTTTGCCATTATCAAGCTTAATTGAGATCTCTTCAAAAACCGGACTACCAATAGAATAGATAGGCAATCCAGGGGTAACCGGGTAGAATCCCATTGAAGAAAACACCACAAAAGCAGTCATACCTCCACCATCCTCATCTCCCGGAATACCAAAGATATTATCTTGAAACCAGACATCAAGCAGGAAGCGAATGCGCTTTTGAGTTTTCCATGGCTCACCTGCATAATTGTACAGATATGGAATATGAAAGCTAGGCTCATTTCCCATCGAAAACTGTCCGACTAATCCTGTTGCATCTGCAAATTTTGACCAGAACTGGTATTTTGTCCGTCCAAGATCCTCTCTGAAAAGCTGATCAAGGTTTGCAATAAAATCTTTGCGTCCGCCCATCAATTCTATCAGTCCATGAATATCATGCTGTGCTTGCCAGGCATAAGTGTAGCCATTATTCTCATCGTAATAATCACGACCACCCGGACCGCCATCAAATTTCGGATCGATATCGATCCATTCACCCTGAGCATCTTTTGGCCACATCAGTTTTTTATCGGATCGATATAAATTACGATAATTTGTAGCCTCCCTGATATAATACTTGTAATCCTCATTTTCACCCAGCTCGTCAGCCATTTGAGCCAAGGCCCAGTCATCATAACTGTGAGCCAAAGTAATAGCAACACTCTGCCGTCGTTCAAAACCATGCACCTCCTCAATTGTCTCTGTCTCTGATGGTTTAAGAGCAGGATAAAAGCCATTCTCACGATAGAAGTAGTCAAGTTCGCATCTCAAACCATTTCGCCAAGGCAGCATTGTTGCCTCCATTGCATTCTTTCTCATTCCCTCATAGGCCTTTTCAACATCAAAATTGCGAATCCCTTTTCTCCAGGCATCCAAAAAAATAATGTTTGAATGAAAGCCATGCATAGCAGGATCGTCTTTGTACAGAAGCGGAAATTGAGGCATCCAACCATATTGCTCATACATATTCACATACGACTGAAGCATATCAGCCTCAGCACCTGGATCGAGTATGACTCTTAAGGGATGCTGTGCCAGATAAGTATCCCAAACCCAATCATCGATGTAAAAATCACGATCATCACTATGTACTTTATGATCATAAGCGCTATAATATTTTCCATCTTCATTGATATTCACCATACGCTCATAACAACGATACAATGAAGTGTAAAAAGTTCGTCGCTGAGCATCGCTGCCTCCTTTGACCTGAATTTGATCGAGCTTGTCTGTCCAGACCTCCCCTCCTCGACTTTTTAAAGCTTCAAAATCCCAATCGGGAATCTCACTCTCAAGGTTAGCCTTGGCCTGCTCTGCGCTAATGAAGGAGATACCATACTTAAACTCAACACTTTGGTTGCCATCTTCAGGAAACTCAAATAGCACAACAGGTTCAGATCTACTAGTTTTTTTACGAACATTCACTCTGATTTGTTGATTTAAAGTAGCATTTCCTGATATATTGAATACTCCATGCACGTATGCCTTCATGCCATGAAAGACTTCTACTCCAGAAACAGAATTTCCTGAAATAACCTGCCAGTCGCCACTCTGGTTTATTTGAAGCTTCACCAGCATATTACTTTTCTCAGCGAAGGAAAACTTAAAAAACCCTGTCTTTCGTCCGGGAGCAAACTCTGCACGAATATCAGAATCAACAAAGTAAGTAGAATAGTAGTATGGGAGCACTGTTTCAAGATCGTGATCATACATCTGTCGCTTCTTCCATTGCTCATCATCGGCTAAACAAGAATATGGCATAACACCAAAAAGTTCTCCTTTCCGGTGCGACATTATTGTCAGAGGGAAAAAGCTAATCTGATCATCCAGAAAATCTGCACGCATAGGATGCATCCGTATCATCTGCTTAGGTAGCTGTACATTTGGACGAGTGGGATGAAGAAGATGTCCCATGCCACCTATATGAGGATCAACATATTGAAGGTTCGATTCGGGTTCAGTCATGCAGCCAGTTAGTAGAAAAACCGCAGTACTCAGAAAGTAAATCAAGCTATTTAATCTGCTCATAAGCCCATATATGTAAAACCTGTTTTCTCAAAAATAAAAACAACGAAGCATCAGCTAATTAACAATATGTATCAGAATTAAACAACTAGTTTCTTGTCAATAGTTTAATATAACTTCACATATTTAATTCGAGCTGAATAAATCGCAATAATGAATACACCCACTATTCAAAATAAAGAAATCATTAAGTACTTAGATGAAGCAGAGAAGCACCTGACAAAGGAGCTTTTACCCTTCTGGACAAGCAGGATGATGGATGATTTGGGTGGAGGATATATTACTCATTTTGACAAAAATGGGATAGATTCAGGAGAGGATGAAAAATCATTAATTGCTCAATCACGATCTGTTTACACGCTATCATCTGCTCACAGAGCAGGCTACGGAAATGGTGAGTTGGCCAAAATGGCTGAGCATGGAGTGAATTTCATGATAGATAAAATGTGGGATACAGAATATGGAGGTTTCTATTGGATGATGGATCGGAAAGGAAATGTGAAAGTTGATAAGAAGATTTTATACGGACTTAGTTTTGCCATATATTCACTTAGCGAATATTCTCTTGCAACAGGAAACAATAGGGGAATAGAATACGCGGAAAAGACTTTTGACCTGATACAAAAAAACTGTGCTGACACAAATTATGGTGGTTATTTTGAAATGTTTGACAGAAACTGGTCTATAGCTGGTACCGGCTCTAAGGGAGGCGACCGAAAAACTCTTGATGTTCACATGCATCTGATGGAGGCCTTTACCACCCTTTATGAATGCAGTAATAATGTGCTGCATCGCCAAAAATTGCTCGAAGACATCGATATTCTACTAAACAAGATATTGCATCCGAAATACAAAACCGGTATACCTCAGTATTTTGCAGATTGGAAGATTGCACCGCAGATAAAGTTCGATGTTATCTGGGGCTGGGATCGCTTCTCAGAAGAGGGAGAGAAGGATAATTCAACTAATAATACTTGCTATGGCCATAATGCAGAGTTTGCCTGGCTACTGATTCATGCTTTGAAAATTCTTGGAATTGAGACTGATAGATATCATGATTTATTAGCTACAATATTTGACCATACTATTGATCACGGAATTGACCCAGAATATGGAGGAGTTTTTGTTGAAGGCCGCCACTCCGGTGGGGTTTATGACATGGAAAAAGAATTCTGGCAGCAAGCTGAAGTAATGATTGGCACTCTTGATGCCTACATATTATTTGGACAAAAGAAATACTGGGATGCTTATAAGAACGTGCATCGTTTTGTTTTTGATAAGGTAATAAACCATGAGCTTGGCGAATGGTATCCATTGCTTACCAGGGAGGGCAAACCCATTTGGAATCACATGAGTCACTCATGGAAAGTAAACTACCACTCTGTCAGAGCCATGATTCAAAGTATCAATCGCTTAAAGGTAATTCCAGGATGAATCGGTTCCTTACTATTATTGGCCAAATTGCTTTGACAGGGATATTATTCATGACAAGTGCATGTATTAATCATAAACATATTGTTGATCTGAAACCCCGGTTAATATCAAGTGCTGCTAGTGCAGATCATCCACTAATCAGGGCAGTAGATCCATTCATCGGAACAGGAGGTTATCCATGGGTATGTGCTCACAATTACCCTGGAGCATCCCGTCCTTTTGGGATGGTACGTCTGAGCCCTGAAACTGCATCCACAATTGGAAAAAAAAGAGGCAAGAGCACTTCAGGCTACTTTTACGGTGATAATAGGATAGTCGGATTTAGCCATACCAGACTTAGTGGTACCGGAGCAACTGATGGTGGACATTTTCTGGTAATACCAGTTAATGAACCACCAAAACAAAAAACATACAATTCAGATCACTATTACAGTTTTTTGCACACCGATGAGACAGCCTTCCCTGGCTATTATGCCGTTGAGTTAAAAAATGAGAAAGTATTTGTTGAATTAACTGCTACAGAACGAGTTGGGATTCATCGCTATACATTTTCAGACTCTAAAGAACCTCATATTTTGATTGATGTTAGTAATACAATTGGAAATGCTAAAAGTACAGAAGCTTCAGTACGTATTTTGTCTGAAAAACAAGAGCTTGAAGGCAGCATACGAACATTTGGCACCTTTGCTGGGAGGTATGGAGGACAAAAGGCATACTTTGTTGCACGCTTCGATAAGCCTTTCAAAAATCATAATATCTGGCAGGGAGAATCAAAAAATGGAAAAGCAGGGAGTAAAAAGACTATTGTCGACATTGGGTTCTCAGAGGATAAGAATAGTGTCAGGCTGATACTAAAACTAGCGATATCGTATATCAGTATTGACAATGCCAGAGCAAATCTTGATGCAGAAGCAGGTAGTAAGCATTTTGATGAGCTTCTCACCGAAGCACAAGAGGTATGGGAGAAAAAACTATCCCTCATAAAAATCGACGGAGCCACAAAATCTCAAAGAACAATTTTTTATACTGCTTTGTACAGGAGTTTTCAAATGCCTACTGTTTTCAATGATATCAACGGCGAGTATCTTGGATTTGACAAGCAGGTTCACAAAGCTGTCAGTTTTCGATATTTCACAGATTTATCTTTGTGGGATACTTTTAGGACACTACATCCGCTGTATAACATAATCGCCCGCGATGATCAAAGAGACATGATGATTTCTTTAGTCAAAATGGCAGAAGAAGGAGGCTGGCTGCCCAGATGGCCTTCAGGAAATGGATACACAGGCTCTATGCTTGGCAGTCCGGCGGATATAACCATTGCTGAAGCATGGCTAAAAGGGATTAGTGATTTTGATATCGAGTCTGCCTATCAATCTATGAGAAGTATCGCATTGGGACCAACTCCAGCTGGCTCAAAATTTTCAGGCAGGAGGGGTATAGAATCATATCTAAAATACAACTATTGTGCTGCAGATCAAATGGATGAAGCTGTATCTAAAACCCTTGAATATGCATGGGCTGATTATTCTATCGGACAATTAGCCCAGGCATTAGGCAAGACAGAAGATGCTGAACTATTTGCAGAACATGCTCAATACTATCGCAATACATGGAACCCGGAAACTAAATATTTTCATCCCAGAAATTCGGATAGAGTTTTTGTCAAGAACTTTAAACCAAAGCTACTTACTTACTTTGACCTCAGAAATAAATATACAGATGATTATGTTGAAGGTAGTGCTCTTCAATGGCGCTGGGCAGTTCCGTTTGACGCCAGGGGATTGATCTCTCTTTTTGAAAATCCAGAGAAATTTGTCAGTGAACTTGAAAGTTTCTTTTCAAAATCTGATCCACAAATGGGAGCATGGAATCCCGGTTCTTACTACTGGCATGGCAATGAACCTGATATTCATGC
>JAGLDP010000040.1 GCA_023145515.1 Bacteroidales bacterium | reverse complement strand
CAAGCAATATGGCAGGAACTTGGTCCTAGAAATAGAAATTCCCGTTTAGGCTATATGGGTATTGGGCGAGTAAATGCAATTGCTTTTCACCCAAGTGATGAACAAACTATATACCTGGGTGCACCTGCCGGAGGATTTTGGATAACACATGATGGTGGTGAGAATTGGGACAGTCATACCGATATTTTACCAACATTAGGAGTCTCTGCAATTGCAATTCATCCTGATAATCCTGATAGAATTCTGATTGGAACGGGCGACCGTGATGGTGGGAATGATTGGGGAATAGGAACAATGATCAGTGAAGATGGTGGTGTAAACTGGGTAACATCCAACAATGGAATTGGGGAGATTACTGTTGGATATTTTGCTCATCATGAAACCGATCCAAATACTATTTTGGCAGCCGGGAATGGTGGTATTTTTAAAACTACTGATTTCGGACAAACCTGGGTATTAACATCTGAGAATACAGATAACTACAGGGATATTAAATACAAGCCTGGTGATATGAACATTGCCTATGCTTCGTCAAATGTAGGATTCTACAGAAGCTCAGACGGTGGAGATTCCTGGACTCAGATAACTCAAGGAATCACATCATCAGGACGAATAGTAATTGGTGTTTCTCTGGCGGCCCCTGAAAAAGTCTATTTAGTTATTGGTGGAACCTTCAAAGGCTGCTTTCTATCACAAAACTCAGGAGAATCATTCTCATTACGCTCAGATTCACCAAATATTCTAGGTGGAGCTTATGCCGGCGATGATAGCAGAAATCAAAGTTGGTATGACCTGACTATCCATATCGATCCACTCAATGCTAATATCGTTCATGTTGGGGGGATTAACACCTGGAGATCAGATGATAGTGGTCAAACCTGGACTATCACCAGTCATTGGGCTGGCGACCGCGCCAATGAAGTGCATGCCGATCATCATTGTGTTGCGTATAATCACCTGAATAACAGGATGTACGACGGAAATGATGGCGGTATCTACTGGACAGCTGACCAGGGTGTATCCTGGACAGATATCAGCGTGGGTTTGGGTATTGGTCAAATGTACAAACTAGGTGTTAGTGCTACAAATCGCCACAAAACAATGGCAGGTTTTCAAGATAATGGCTCTGCCACTCTTACCGATCATGGTTGGTATACCACTGGCGGTGGTGATGGATTTGAATGTATGGTTGATCCTTTTTCAGATGCATATAGTTATAGCTCGGTTTATTATGGAGCAATTAATCGCTGGATTAACAACTCAGCCTCTCAGTCTATTGCAGGAGAAGGCCGAAATGGAATTACTGAAAAAGGAGCCTGGGTAACACCGTATGCCCTTTCTGAATGGAATGGGAATACCATGATTATCGGATATAAAAATATTTGGATATCACGAAATGTCAAGAAGAGCGGTGCAATCAATTGGCAAAAGATTACAAATAATCTGGGTGGCTCAAACAGTACAAATTGTGCCGTTATAGAATGCTCACCAGCAGATAGTAGTTTATTCTATTTTACCCGACATGATGGTAAAGTCTTCCGTACAGAATCGCTTTTATCAAACCCTGTTTGGCTAGAAATAACAGCTAATAAACCTGCAAATGGAAGACCATCAGATTTTGAGTGCCATCCTTATGATAGAAATACATTATACATGACTTTAGGTACTAAAGTATATAAATCAACAGATATGGGCGATAGCTGGAATGACATCAGCTTTAATCTTCCCAATTTTTCAGTCAATGATATTGTATATGACCGATCATCTGATGAGGGTTTATATGTTGCAACTGATGCCGGGGTATATCATAAAAATACTAATCAAGATCAATGGAGTTTATTCGGACTAAACCTTCCGGCCTCCGTAGAAGTTACCGAACTTGAAATCTATTACGGCAGAAGTGATCGAAGTGAATGTCGCTTAAAAGCCTCAACATACGGAAGAGGTATGTGGGAAGTAGAGCTAGCACAGATTGGAGAAATAACTCTCCCTCCCTACTTTCTTAATGCATACAAAGACAGGTCAGACATTGAATTGAATTGGAACCCACCTTTCTTTCCAAATAAAGTGTTGAATTATTCCGTTTATCGCAATGGTGATCTAATTGGAACACCCTCCGGAACATCATTTCTCGATAGAGATGTCCCCGAAACCAACAGCTTGACTTACCATGTAAGTGCGAATTATATTGGTGGACTTGAATCAGAACCATCAAATGTTGTTTTTATTCAGGCACCTATTCGCTTACCTTATGAGCAAAGTTTCGAGAGTGGCACTGATGGCTGGAAGGCAAAGTTTACTTCAACAGGCTGGCAATTAGGAGATTCTGATCAACTAAACATCTCAGGAAATGAAGGCTATTTTATTGGAATCAATTCAGGATATGCTTCTGAAGATACCCATGTAAGTGATTATCTTTATACTCCTCAGATAAATCTGTCTCAGTTTTCTGGTCAAACAGTTAGCCTCAAATTCAATCATACCCTAAGGGTTTACCGGAACTATGACAAGCTATCATTAGTATACAGAACTGATCCGGACTCAGACTGGGTAACAATTGAAAAACTCAGAGTAACTGCCACCAACAGCTGGACATGGCAGGAGAAACAGATTGAGTTACCTCAGGAAGCTCTTGTTGATGGAATTCAGCTAGGCTTTTTCTATGACGACAGCAACCAGCATGCATGGGGTGCGGGAATTGATGATGTTCAACTTTTCATTAATACATCATCAATTATGGAACTGGAATTGCAGAGCAACATAACAATTTTTCCAAATCCAAACCAGGGTAGTTTTGGTATTCAATTTGATCTGAGTGAACTGCAAAAAGTAAAACTGCTGCTAATAGATATACAGGGTAGAGTAGTTTTGGAAAATGAGTTTATGCCTAATGCTTTGAAAGTAAAACATCATATTGATTTACCTGATTTACCAAAGGGTAACTATCAGCTTTTGATCCAATCAGGGAAACAGGAGTTCAACCGCATTGTAGTTATTCAATAGAGTTACTCCTTTTCTGTCAACATATATCTAATGTTCTCAAATGCTCCATCTGTTGGTGCGGCGTCAAGCCCAAGAATTTCAGCAATAAGAGAATACAAGTTTACATTTTCAAAACTCTCATGCGAATATCCGGTTTTAAAAGCCGGTCCGATAGCATAGAAAATGCCATGCATATCTGTATTCTGAGGATCATATCCATGCGTTCCGGCTGAGTATCCCTTCTTCCTACCAGAAAAGCTCAATCCCCATCCACTGTTGGCTTCAACAATAAATTCCTCAATTCTTGGATTAGTCCCATATCGATAGTGTTCAGGAAGATCACTCTTTTTCCACACGCTCAAATGTGGATTGGCATTTAGCAAAGAATAGAATTCTTGTTCATAATCATCATCCGGACTAATAAGATACACCGGATTCCCGCCATGAACTCTTTTCATGCGAGTAGGATCAATGATTTCACTCAGAATAATATTATTTTCTGCAGGAATAGCACCCATGCCATGATCTGAGGTAAGAATGAAATTAATCTCAATTCCCAGATCTTTTTCAGCCTTATCAAGCTTATTAAGAAAGTCGCCCAAATATTGATCAAGTTCAGAAACCATCTGGATAATTTCAGGACTATCAGGACCAAAACGATGGCCTACGCCATCAGGCTCATGAAAATAAAACAAGGTAAGATGAGGACGTTCTTTTTTCGGTAGGTAAAGCCAGCTAATGACGGAATCGATCCGATTACTAAATGGAAAATCATGTTCATACATTTTGCGCATAGAAGGACTGTAATCAGCATTACTCTCTGTACCAACCCAGAAATACGATGCAGTTTTCACTCCCTGTTTTTCTGCCGTTTCCCAAATAGGTTCTCCTCCCCAAAAGACCGAATCCCCAACTGCATCACGATTTCCAATAGTAAAAGCTCTTTTCAGCTCAGGATCATAAAAATTGTTCTGTACAATTCCGTGATTATCCGGATACAATCCGGTAGCCATACTGTAGTGATTAGGAAAAGTTTTACTCGGATAAGAAGGCACAATAGAAGCTGCATGAACCCCTTCTTTCACCAGCCTGTCGAAGTTTGGTGTCTCCGTTTTATCAGCATAATCCCACCGAAAACCATCCATTGACAACATGATTACGTAGGGAGTGTCCTTTTCCGTATTACAAGACGCGAAAAACAGGGAGAGGACTATGAATAGTATGATGGATTTTACTTTTGTCATGGCTAATGAGGAAATTGGAATTAGGATTAGTTCTTAAGTCTTTCTGAAAACCTTGTCACTGCAAAGGTAGGGATCTGAGCTCTGAAAACTGAAAACTTCTTAGAGTTTAAAAAAAAGCCCCGGAGGATTCCGGAGCTTTTTTATATTTCATCTATATACTATTTAGAATGCATAACGTACTCCCAGCTGGGCCATCCAGCGTGAGCTACGTAGTCCACTATCATCAGCATTCCAGGTTCCTCTAGGCTCCTGATATTCGAAAGTAGGAGTTGTTCCATCATCAGCAAATCCTTTGAATTTAATCAATCTAAAAGAATCACTTCCAACATACCAACGACGTCCCCAATCAGAATTCAACATATTACCAAGGTTGAAAATATCCATGGTTAACTGAAGCTTGTGACGTGTTCCACCAGCAGTAATAAAGAAATCCTGGGCAATTTTCAGATCGATAATATTCTGGAACGGAGTGCGAGCACCATTACGTTCTGCATATTCTCCACGATGACCACTTAAATAAGCATCATTCTCAATATAGGTATTCAGACCTTCCCATTGAGCATCAGCTGTTTCAGCGTCAGCAAAAACGATATCAGATTGACTAGCAGGAACATAAATCAGGTTTCCTGAGTTTTGTCCTTCACCATTCATATCGCCATAATCGTTATAAACATAGGAGAATCTATCTCCTGATGATCCGTTATAGAAGAGACTAATCTGGGTTGCAGCATGATTAAAATACTCTTTCCTATAGCTAAGGAAGGTAATGAATCTGTGTCCCTGATCAAAATCAGAATAAGACAAACTTAGGTTATTCAAACCATTTACTTGCTCCATATACTTCCATTGTGAAGAGTTCTGTGAAGAAGTACCATCATTCAGAGCCATTGAGCGGCCGAATGAATAAGCAAGATTGGCAGTGAATCCATTTTCAAATGGCTTCTCTAAAATAACACTGAAGTTATAAGCATATCCTTCGTTGGTGTTTGTACCAACCATGATCCGACCGTATGTAGGATCAATAGACTGATCTGAATAGAATGCACGTGTATCAGCTCCGGTAAGATTAAATTCTGAATCAGGACTTACGTTGAGGTTATAATAGTTCACATTATTGATAGTTTTTGTGAAAATTCCTTCAACAGTACCTACCATACCCCAAGCTAGTTTCTGGTCTAAACCAAGGTTAGCACGAAACATTTGTGGGTATTTAAAATCTGATGAGAAAAGATCCATCTGTCCACTTGGGATGGCATCTTCCATACCAAAATCAGTATTCTCGTACTGATTTTCCCAATCACCTGTGAATACGATATCATATCCCCAGCTACTCTTAACATAAACACCACCAATAGTCAGGCCATTGTTTGTATATGATCCACCAGGCCATACCAAAGGAAGGCGTGAAGTAAATACACCAACACCACCACGCAGCTGAGTAGTTTCGTCACCTTTTACATCCCAGTTAAATCCAATACGAGGAGATAACAATACTTGAGATGATGGCATTTGTCCGGCTTTAGCACCCATCATATCCCATCCTGCTTCTTCCAGCATTGGGATTGTTGTTTCATTAAAATGAGTGTCTTCACCAGGAGCTGTAAGGAAGATAGGCATATCGGCACGCAAGCCGAATGTCAATTTCAAATCATCTGTTGCCTGAAATTCATCCTGAGCATACAAACCCAACTGTAACATTTGGAAGTCAGCAGCAGCAGCAGAACCATCACCAGTGATATTATCAACCAATGAATAACCACGCTCAAATTGAGCAGGCTTATTGTCGTAAAAATCCTGCATACTATAGAAACGGTACTCACCATAATTCTTCCTCATAAACAGATTGTAAACACCAGCAAATTCGTTGGAAGTACCAAACGTAATAGTGTGCTTACCTTTGTAAATTGAGAAGTTATCTGTCAGAGTAAAAATATTCTGATTCAGTCCGTTGGCAGTTGAATAAGGCTCTGAACCCATGTAGATAGTACCAGATCCGTCATAAATACGGACAGCTGGGAAATTAGCTCCCAATGGATCACGATCATCGCGTACAGTAGTGAACACAGCAATGAGGTCATTACTCATGTTATCAAAGTTTGACTTCAATTCAAGAGTTGATGAATTAGTCTTACTTGGGAAATAAACTCCATTGTTATAGTAGTTTATTGAACTACTTGATGAGCGACGAGGAGATAGAGACTCGTGGTTAGTGTAGCTATGACGGAACATCAACTTGTGTGTAGTGTTTATATTCCAGTCTAAGCGGGCCAGAAACTTATCTGACTTAAGCTCTCTTGTGTTTGCGTCAAATGAACCAGTCTCATAACCAAAAGTGTTCATAACGTAGTCTGAAAGAGCATTCAGATCATCAGCTGTAGCATTTCCATTATAGTTGCCCATATCAAAAGGCTGAGGAGTTTTGTCGCGCTGCATTTCGCCATTCACAAAGAAGTGCAATTTATTTTTGATGATTGGGCCACCCAAACGGAAACCTGTTGTTTGTGCAGTAAAATCAGCAAGTTTTTTACGTTCTTCAGCAATTTCCTCATCTGTCATCTCATCAGCGCCATTAATAGCGTTTAGTGGGGTCATTCCGGAAAGATTCTGATCTCTATAGAATGAATAGATAGATCCCTGGAATTTGTTTGTTCCTCTTCTCGTAACAGCATTGATACCAGCACCGGCAAATCCACTATAACGTACGTCATAAGGAGCAATAGTAACCTGGAACTGCTCAATAGCATCCATAGAGATAGGAGTACCACCGGTTTGTCCACCGTTTACTCCTGAAGCTGCCAAACCAAAGGCATCATTCTGATAACCGCCGTCAATAGTCAGGCTGTTATACCTGTTATTCACACCAGCTATAGAAATAGCAGAATTATCATCAATAGTAGCCTGTGGAGTTAATCTGGTAAAATCAGTCATATCACGACCAACAGTAGGCATGGCATCCATTTTATCCATGCTGATAACTGTCTCAGAACCAGTACGGTTTCCATCAAAGATATCAACATTGCCTCTTTGACCGATAACAGATACTTCGCCAAGATTAACCGCAGTTGATTTAAGACCAGGATTAATTTTGTAAGTCTGACCAAGAGTCAAATAGATTCCATTTTTTGACCATGACTCATTTCCTACATAGGTTACTTTTAGGGTATAAGGACCTCCAACATCCATGTTAGGAAGACGGAAAAAACCTTCTCCATCAGAGATTCCTCCAAATTGTGTTCCTGTTGGAACATGAATAGCAACAACGGTGGCACCAATCAGGGCGTTTCCATCCGGACCAGTTACCTTACCGTTCATACCGGATGTGGTGATCTGTGCCATTGAGTTCCCTGCAAGGAACAGACCAAGAGTCACCATCATCAAGAATTGGGTTAACTTTCTCATAAAAAACAGTTTAGGTAAATACAAATTATAATTAATATTAGTCATTAAACACAAAAGGGTAAAACGCAATGTAGTTAATCTAAAAACTACTGTTAATACTTCACTGAGTCAACTTATCCACATTTTCCAAACATTATATCAACCAATAATAAACATTTTATGGGTCTGCAAAACTGCAAAATTTTATTAAACATTATTACTTTTACGACAAGAATTCACATTTATTTAATCTTGGTGAAAAATGAAAAGATTTAGTGTTCTAATAATATTACTTATTACCATTCTTTCTGCCTGCGTTAAGGAGGCAGGAGAAGGAGGTACAGGCACGATTGTTGGTAAGGTTTTTGCTTACGATTATAATGCTGAACTAACTGTTTTCAGAACCCAATATTATGCACCTGAAGAGGATGTATATATAATTTACGGTAATGACAGTATGTATAGTGATCGCACAAAAACGAATTTTGACGGCACATACCGCTTCAAGTATTTACGTCCGGGTACATACACCATTTTTGTGTATTCAAAAAACTTAAATACAAAGTTGCCTCCTGATCTGGCTGAAAAGAAAACGGTTGCTATCATTTCTGACAATCAGGTGGTTTTTGTTGATGATATAGAAATAATTAAGTAATCTAACAATCATGAAACAACTAATTCTTCTTTTGTCGATTATCCTCAGTTGTTCTTCTGCTTTTGCCCAGGTGAGCAAAAAAGAAGCACTGGAGAAAAAAATCAAATCAGTTGCAGAATGGGAAACGAATGTACGTGGCAGAAAGTCAAAACCCGTTCAGGAGTCGTTTACTAAATACAATGAGGCTGGAAAAACTCTTGAAATTATTGAACGAAATAATAGCGGGGAAGTAACGCTGCATGAAAAATATGAGTATGATGAAGCTGGCAACAAAACTACTGAGATTCAGATGAATTCTCATGGCGCTGTGGTCAAAAAGCATGTATATAGCTACGAAAACAATCTGCGAACTTCCAGAAAAACCTATGGCCCAAATGGCAAGCTGATCGCAGAGAAGATGTATATCTACGAATTCTTTAAAATAGACTGATATTTGATTGATTTCCACAATAAACTACTTCAGTTTAGTCCAATTTTCCTTGAGGATATGGGCTCTGTTAAACTGATGAACAGAACAGACACTAAGTATTTGCTCCATATTGATCAGCTTGGGGAGGTTCTGGATGCAGCCCTTGGCGAGCATCTGGTTTTGGAAATAAATGGGAAACGAATTATGGGGTATGAAAGCCTGTATTTCGATACCCCTGATCACAGGATGTACATTTTGCATCACAATAAAAAACTCAATCGTTATAAGGTTCGAATTCGACAATATCTTGATTCTAAAGATTTTTTCCTTGAAGTAAAGTTTAAGAATAACAAAGGACGAACTTCAAAGAAAAGAATTACAATATCAGGCAACGATGCGATCAGCGAGTCAGCATCAGTGAAGTTTATTGAAAAGAGATCTCCTTTTTCCCCCTCTCAGATAGAACCCAAACTAAATACCAAATTTGAACGAATAACACTGGTTAATCCTGAGAAAAAAGAAAGAATAACCATTGATATGAACCTCACTTTTCACAATTCTAAGGAGAGCATAAAGATCCCCTACCTTGTTATTGTAGAAGTTAAGCGCGAGATAAATTCTGACAGTGATGGATTCGGACAGTTACTTCGAGAGCAGAGAATTTTCAAAAAACGTATTAGCAAATATTGTCTGGGAACAAATCTGTTATATCCTGAAAAGAAACACAACCGATTCAAACCCAAAATCCTATATTTAAAGAAATTAGATAAATCTAAACACTATGATCAACTCTATTCTAAACTTATTTGATCTGTCTGCAATCCTGAGTTTGTTATTCCAAAGTCAGGAAGCTCCTATTGAAGCAATTAAATTGTTTGGCATTAAGCTTATTAACCCCACGGATTTCTGGAGCCTGATACTCAGGTTTTCGCTGAACCTGGGAGTTACGTATATTTTAATTCGGCTCATCTACTTCAAAACCAATAAAAGAAAAGACTATTTCTTCATTTACTTTCTGATGAGCACTGTTGTTTTCCTTATCTGTTTCATGCTGGGTAATGTGAAAATTGAGTTGGGATTTGCTCTCGGACTCTTTGCAATCTTTGGGATTATTCGGTACCGTACTGATCCAATTCCGATCAAAGAAATGACCTACCTTTTTCTGGTTGTTGGTGTTGCCATTATTAATGCATTGTCAAACAAAAAGGTTAGTTATGCTGAGATGATATTTACCAATATGGCTATTTTGGGATTGACCTGGTATCTCGAAAAAGTATGGATGACAAAACAGCTGACTACCATTCGCATTAATTATGAGAAAATCGAACTAGTTCATCCATCCAAAAGAGAGGAGCTAATTGAAGACCTAAAAGAAAGAACAGGACTGGATATTAAAGAGGTAAGTGTTTCCCGAATGAGTTTCTTAAGAGACACAGCTCGTTTAATGGTTAAGTATAAGCCAAAATCATGATATGATCAATCAAGTCAAACTACTACAACTCGCTGCTATTCTCTTGGTTTTTTATGGGATGACTGTCCAAAAAGCACAAGGACAGGAAGAGGATATGAATATCTGGTCCCGCTTTGCTGTTAAATACGACTTATCTTCAAAAACCCGAATAGCTATTGAGGAAGAGTTTCGGTTTTTTGAAAATGCTTCGAGATTAGAGCAAAACCACACCGAAATAGGTTTGACACATGAATTATCACCGCGCTGGGATGGTGGTATTTATTATAGGTTTATTTACGAAACAGATGATAGTCGTGGATACTCACTGGGGCATAGAGGTTGGCTTCAGCTAGAGTATAAGCTTCTGGATACAGACTTTAAGGTTTCGTTACGATCTCGTCTTCAAACAAGCTATACGGATTTTTATACGCGAGAGAATGGGGGAATTCCGAAAATATACAACAGAAATAAGCTGAACTTTTCTTACAAGCCAAAAAAAGCCAACTGGATTCCGCATGCTGGGATTGAACTATGGTATTACCTTAACCCCAAATCGGGCAATCAGCTTATTGATAAATACAGAACTACTCTCGGATTAGAATATCGTCAGAGTTCGCATTTACGATGGGAATTATTTTGCAGTTTTCAGCAGCAGGTTCAAGTGGCTGATCCTGGAACTAGTTACATAATGGGCCTATCAGCCACTTATCTTATCAACTAAATTCTTTTTGCTTCAACCCACTTATAGAGTTTATCAGAACGACGAATCTTCTGATCGGTTTTTATTGAAAACCTCGTGCCTTTTTCCACCGTCTTAACCAGCTGATCGTCAACACGCATATCGTCAATAATGAGCTGTATAACCCCGGTTGTTGGCCCTGTAATGAGAATTTCATCACCTACTTCAAGTTCTTTAGTCTCCATCAAAAACTCTGCTACTCCCAAACGATCAAAATAGTTCATCCCCTTGCCCAGGTAAACCTTCCTCCGGGTTGCTTCTGATCCATATACCTTACTCCACTCTCCAAGTTTTTTGCCAAGATAATAGCCATCCCAGAAACCTCTGTTAAATACTGTTTTTAGTCTCTCCGTCCAAGCCTCAATTTTCTCCTGACTGTATGTCCCGTCAAAAACAGACTGAACAGCTTCCTTATAGCAACTTACAGTTGTCTTCACATATTCTGGCGGACGTGCCCTGCCCTCTATTTTGAGAACCCCCACACTGGCAGCGAGCAGCTTGTCAACAAAGCCAATTGTTGAGAGGTCTTTAGGCGACATAATGTATTCATTATCAATAAGTAACTCATCTCCAGTTTCCTGTTCGGTAACAATATAGGATCTACGGCAGCCTTGCAGACAAGCTCCTCTGTTTGCAGATGAATTATATCGGTGAAGGCTCATATAACACTTTCCGGAAGTAGCCATACAAAGTGCTCCATGAGCAAACATTTCCAGTTTTATCAATTCTCCGGATGGACCCTTCAGCTGGTCAGCGCCAATTTGTCGGGCTATTTCTGCAACCTGATCCAGGTTCAATTCTCTTGCCAGCACAACAACATCAGCATAAGGAGCATAGAATTTCAGAGCTGAATAATTCGAAATATTTATCTGAGTCGATAAATGAATCACCATCCCCTGTGATCGGCCATAATCAATCACTGACTGATCTGAGGCAATCAGGGCAGATACTTGATTCTCCTTGGCTGCGTCAACCAGTTTTTTCATCAGAGGTATATCCTGATCAAACATCACTGTATTTAATGTCAGATAGGTTTTTAAGCCATTATCACGACATTCAGTTGTGATTGTTTTCAGGTCATCGACAGTAAAATTCAAGCTTGATTTGGAACGCATACTCAAATGCTCCAAGCCAAAGTACACTGAATCTGCTCCTGCCTGAATAGCAGCAGACAGAGATTCAAACGACCCCACCGGAGCCATAATCTCTACTTGTCCAGGAACTCTATTACCTTCTTCCATATAGTTTCGTCATTTTCAGCCAAATCAAAAGTGGCTAGAAGCTTATCCAGTTCCTCAGAATATGCTTTATATCTTCCTTCTATTTCCTGAATTTCACGATTAGCCTTCACAAACTTAGCCTTTAAAGAAAAATGTATCAGCTGAGTACGCTTTTTGAATAGCCAAAACCGGGGTTCACCTGAAAGGTCTATCAGGTAATCGGGTAAGAGCTCACGTATTTGATTTCTATACTCTCCAGGAGTTTTTTTGAAAAGTAGTACTTCATCAGCTTTCACAGGTGCCAAAGAAATCCATTCATTTTGTTCAGGTATCAGAAGACCTGTCCAAACATCTGCAAATGATCTTTGAAGGCGCTCAACAAGCTGAGCAGCAATAGATGCTTCAATTGGGTCTGAAGAGAATAACACAAGAAAGCGAACCATAGCAATTTAAGATTAGCTATCAACTAGTACAATCACGTTGTTATCAACGCATTCCGCAACACCTCTCTTAACTTCGAAAAACAGCTCTGAGCCATTTTCGTCAATCACTTTGATTTGTCCTTTCTCCAAAGTAGAAATAATTGGGGCATGCTGATCTAATATCTCAAAAGACCCTTTACTTCCCGGAAGCCTTATCAGCTTTATATCCCCGGCAAAGAGTTTTTTTTCTGGAGTGACAATTTCAAGGTACACAATAGTTGTATTTTGTTGTTTATTACCCGGTTACTGGGCTTCCTTAAGCATTTGCTCACCTTTCTCAATAGCATCTTCTATGGTTCCCACCAGGTTAAAAGCTGCCTCTGGATACTTATCAACTTCACCATCCAGAATCATATTGAAACCTTTAATCGTATCAGCAATATCGACCAAAACACCTGGTCGGCCGGTAAATTGTTCAGCCACATGGAATGGTTGAGACAGGAACCTTTGCACTCTACGGGCACGATGTACCACAAGTTTATCTTCCTCAGACAGTTCATCCATACCCAAAATTGCAATAATATCAAGCAATTCCTGGTATCGTTGAAGTATTTCCTTAACTTTTTGAGCAGTATCATAATGCTCATTTCCAACAATTTCTGGAGAAAGAATACGGGAAGTTGAATCAAGAGGATCAACAGCTGGATAAATTCCCAGTTCAGAAATTTTTCTACTCAGCACTGTTGTTGCGTCCAGGTGAGAGAAAGTTGTTGCAGGGGCGGGGTCAGTCAGGTCATCAGCAGGTACATATACAGCCTGAACTGATGTGATCGATCCTCGTTTTGTAGAGGTAATACGCTCCTGCATAACACCCATTTCGCTTGCCAGAGTAGGCTGATATCCAACGGCTGAAGGCATCCGGCCAAGCAAAGCAGATACTTCAGAACCAGCCTGAGTAAAGCGGAATACATTATCCATGAAGAACAAGATATCACGGCCTCCGGATTTTTCATCTCCATCTCTGAAGTATTCAGCAATAGCCAAACCAGACAAGGCAACTCGTGCACGTGCCCCAGGAGGCTCATTCATTTGTCCGTAAACCAGAGCTAATTTCGATTTCTCTAAATCTTCAGGCTTAACCTTAGATAAATCC
Organism: Bacteroidales bacterium; assembly: GCA_023145515.1. Taxonomy (GTDB): domain Bacteria; phylum Bacteroidota; class Bacteroidia; order Bacteroidales; family UBA12481; genus JABHCC01. The sequence goes on along the minus strand of JAGLDP010000040.1, from coordinate 6,584 downwards.
CATCCTCCTTTTTCCATATCTTCGAGAAACTCTTCACCGTAGTTAATAACACCTGACTCGAGCATTTCACGAAGCAGGTCATTACCTTCTCGGGTTCTTTCACCTACACCTGCAAAAACAGATAGTCCTGAATAAGCTTTTGCCACATTATTAATTAACTCAAGTATCAAAACAGTTTTTCCAACACCTGCTCCTCCGAATAGTCCAATTTTACCTCCCTTAGAATATGGCTCAATAAGGTCAATTACTTTGATACCTGTATAGAGTATTTCATTATCTGTACTAAGATCTTTGAATAGAGGTGGCTCTTTGTGAATAGGATAACCTCCCTCGCGCGATAACTCACCAAGGCCATCAACTGCTGATCCGGTAACATTCAGCAATCTGCCCTTTACAGCATCACCTATTGGCATCAAAATTGGGGTTCCTGTTGCAACGACTTTCATTCCACGATGCAGGCCATCGGTTGAATCCATTGCAATTGTTCGTACAATATGCTCGCCGATATGCTGTTCACACTCAACAATAAGGGTTTTACCACTACCTCGGTCAATCTCTAAAGATTCGTAGATTTCGGGTAGCTGGACACCTTCCCCGGAGAATTCAACATCGATAACCGGTCCGATGATTTGAACGATGGTTCCAGTACTTTTTGTCATATTTGAGCCTTTTAAAATGTAAGCGACAAAGTTAGAATATTTTTTCTAGCTGACGCGATCAATCAATTGCTTAGTAAAGTTAACAAGCTCTGATTTATACTCTTCTGAAACATCTATCTGATCAAGAGTTTTCAGAGCTTTTTGAGAAAAATCATAGACCTGCTTACGCAGATAATGATCAACGTTAAATTTCTTAAATATTTCAACAACTTCACGTATCTTCTTATCATCATTCCCTTTTTTCGTTGAATACCATTTATTCAACTTCTTTATGCTAGCCTTATCAGCAAATTCTCTTGCCTTAATTAGCAATAGCGTCTTTTTGTTGGTAAGAATATCACCTCCAATTTTTTTACCAAAGGTTTCAGGATTCCCAAAAGAGTCGAGATAATCATCCTGAAGCTGAAAAGCCATTCCCATATCATGTCCAAACGAATACAGTCTATCGGCCTGCTCCTTGCTGGCATTACCAATCAAAGCACCAATCTTCAGACTACCCGCAATCAAAACAGCAGTCTTCAGGCTTATCATTTTCATGTATTCATCCTCACTAACCTCATCCCTAATCTCAAAATTCAGATCATATTGCTGTCCTTCACACACTTCAAGAGCTGTTTTGTTGAAAACACCCAGCACATCAGGTAAAATTTTTGGATTTACAGATGCTATATACACATTTGCCTGTATTGCTAAAGCATCACCAGACAGAATGGCCCTGTTAATGTCCCATTTGATATGAACCGTAGGCTGATTTCTTCGTAAAAAAGCTTTGTCCATAATATCATCATGGAGCAAAGTAAAGTTGTGAAACATTTCAATTCCCAAGGCAGGTTTAAGAGCCGCTGTAACCTCATTATTGAAAATATGACAACCCATCAAAACAAGAACTGGTCGCAGGCGCTTTCCTCCATTACGAAGAGTATACCAGATGGGCTCATATAATTCTTTGGGCTCCAGTGTTTTTTCTTGTTGATCTATCTCATGTTCAATAAGAATATGAAGGTCTTCTAATGTCTTCATTTATAACTATTTTGCATATTTACTAGTGGCAATCAAAAGGGATGGAACCAGAAGAAGATTAGAAAATACAGCCACAAATAATGTAATTGAAACTAAAACACCCATCGCTACTGTCCCTCCAAAGTCAGATGCCACAAAAATCCCAAATCCCAAAAATAGAACAATAACTGTATATATGATACTCACACCCACTTCTCTGATAGCATTCAATACGGCTTCTGTGGGATTAACACCAAAGCAGAGCAATTCCTGACGGTATTTTGCCAGAAAATGGATGGCTGTATCAACCGAAATACCAAAGGCCACCGAAAAGACCAGAACAGTTGACATTTTAATCGGAATACCAAAGAAACCCATAATACCAGCAGTCATTATCAAAGGCAGAATATTTGGCATTATACTAATTATGACCATTCTTAGAGATTTAAACATGAAGGCCATAAACACGGATATTAACAAGACAGCCAATCCCAGGCTCCAGAACAAATTCCTTACCAGGTAGCTTGTCCCCAAAGAGAAAGTCAGGCTTGAACCCGTCAGGTTGGTAGAATACTTCTCTGGTGGAAAAAATCGATTGAGATCATTCTGTATACTATCCTGCAATGTTCGCATTCCATAAGTACCAATATCCTCAACTCTCATACTAACTCGCAGCTTTTGATTCTTAGAGTCCACAAAAGAACTAAGCAACTGATTATCATCATCTTGCCCCTTGAGATAGCTCAGGATAAAGTTTTTCTCCTGATTGCTTGGCATTCGGTAATGTTTAATATTGCCATTAAAATATGCCTGTCTGGCAAACTTCAAGCCATCAACAATTGAAAAGGAAGGTGATAATTCAGGATAGGTTTTCAGTTTATTCTGGAAGGCCTCCACTTTCTTCAAAGTAGTCATTTGAAGCACTCCATTAGGTTTGCGGGTATCAATTAGCACTTCAAGCGGCATTACACCATTCATATGTTTCTCAAAAAATTTCAGATCCAAATAGATTGGGTGATCCTTTGCAATATCATCAACGATATATCCGGTTGCCTTCATTCGTGTAATCCCGACAATAGCAAAAATCATAAAGGCAGCTACACTCAGAAATATGTATTTACGATTATTTGTTACAGCCATAACAAACCAGTTTACAACTGTCTTAATCCATTTGTTTTCGAGGTGTTTTGTTTGTTGCTTACCAGGGGGAGGTAAAAATGAGAATATTATAGGAATCAGAGTAATAGAAATAACAAATAAGATCAAAATATTCAGTGAAGCCACTTGTCCGAACTGATTCAAAATCCGATTCTGAATAATCATAAATGTAGCAAAGCCTGCAGCAGTGGTCAGGTTTGTCAAAAATATTGCGTTACCTACTTTTTGAATAGTTCGTTGTAAGGCCTTTATCTTATTCCCGTGCTTGAGAAACTCCTGGTGATATTTATTTAATAAAAACACACAATTAGGAATCCCGATAACGATAATTACTGTCGGAATCATACCGGTTAAAATGGTAATCTTATAGTCAAGCAAAGAAATCATTCCCAACGAGCAGGCAACCCCTAACAATACCACAAAAAGACTGAAGAAGACCACTTTGAAGGAACGAAAGAACAAAAACAGAACAATAGCAAGCACTGCGGCAGCCAGGAAGATAAACATAATAAGGTCATCCTTAATCATGATAGCATACTGGGTTCTAACGTAGGGCAGTCCTGAAAAATGCATATCCAAATCATAGCTGGATCCAAAGTCTCTTGCCAGTGCTTCGATATCTCCCACTATTGTTTCGCGAACCTTCTGGTTGATCGCATCCTTATTCATTGAAACAGCCATTACCATCAACTGTGCTGAATCAGCATAAAAGAGATTCTTGTATATGGGCAGAGAATGAAACACCAGCATCAGGCTGTCTAGTTCGGCCTGATTTTGGATTTTTTCTGGAAAAACCCGTGAAATATTGAAAACCTTATTTTGAAGATCCTTTTTTAGATTATATGCATCTGAAACAGTAAGAACCTGCTCAACTCCTTCAACTTCTTTGATTTCACCACATAACTGATTCCAGTCGTTGAATTTTTCAAGTTGAAAGAAATCCTCATCCTCACATCCAATAATAAACACTGTTGCATCTTCACCAAATTCCTCTGTAAACTCCTCTAGCTTAATTGAAACAGGATGAGAATCAGGCAATAATCCAGCATATCCATAATCCAATTTCAAAAATTGAATCTGGTACGCCATGAATCCTGTCAATCCCAGGATGAATACCAGGATGACAATACGATATCTTAAAATTATTCTGGCGAGAGTAGTCCAGACCATAAGCAACCACTAGTTACTAATAACTATAGCAAGAGTCAGCTAAATTAATACTTCTGTGCCTATTACCAAACCCTATTACGCAGGCTTGGTTCATTTTATGATAATTCTAGCTTAACATTCTCTTAACCTACAGGCTTACAATTTGTCACAAATTTGTATAAGAAAACAAACCTTCAAGAGAATGGAAAACTTTTACATTTTTATCGTCGTAATCCTCTTTCTACTAGCCATTTCCGATTTAGTTGTTGGAGTAAGTAATGATGCTGTAAACTTTCTTAATTCTGCAATCGGATCAAAAGCAGCTCCCTTTCGTGCTATTATGATTGTTGCTGCGGCTGGAATATTGGTTGGGGCCACTTTTTCAAGTGGGATGATGGAGGTAGCACGAAAGGGGATAATGCATCCGGAGAAATTTGTTTTCGCAGAGATTATGCTGATTTTCCTTGCAGTAATGATGACAGATATTATTCTGCTGGATGCATACAATACTCTTGGACTGCCAACTTCAACAACGGTTTCTATTGTATTTGAGTTATTGGGAGCCTCTGTTGCTATTGCAATCATAAAAATGAAGGCAATCGGGCAATCATTCTCAGAAATGGGGGAATATATAAACTCCACAAAGGCATTAGCAATTATATCAGGGATTTTGCTGTCGGTGGTAGTCGCCTTCCTGGTGGGGGCTATGGTTCAATATCTTGCGAGGCTAATTTTTACTTTTAATTATACAAAAACATACAAAAGGTATGGATCCCTTTTTGGTGGAGCAGCAATAGCAGCCATTACATATTTCATGCTCATTAAAGGAGCTAAGGGTTCTTCTTTGATAAATGCCGATACACTTAGTTGGATTAAAGATAATACCTGGACAATTATTGGGCTAAGCTTTGCAGCATGGACCGTATTACTCCAAATATTAATGTTTTTGACAAAGATCAACATTTTTAAGGTTATTGTTCTGGTTGGAACTTTCTCTCTTGCCATGGCATTTGCTGGTAATGACCTTGTTAACTTTATCGGGGTAGCACTAGCAGGACTTGATGCTCTTAAAACATTTCTGGCAGATCCTGCCAGTCAGGCTGATTCTTTGCTAATGACCTCCCTACAAGGCAAGGTTCAAACACCCACTCTTTATCTGCTACTTGCCGGCCTGGTAATGGTAATTACACTATGGACTTCAAAGAAATCCAGGTCTGTAACTAAAACAACCATCGACCTTAGTCGTCAGGGCGAAGGATATGAGCGCTTCAACTCATCAGCATTTTCAAGGGTAATTGTGCGTCAAACCCGGCTTATCAATAATGCCATTCACTATGTCGTCCCAAGCAGAGTGCTAAAAAGTGTTGAAACACGTTTTGATCAGGATAACAGGGGAGATCATGTAATTGCAGGCACTTCATTTGACCTTGTAAGGGCCTCTGTTAACCTTGTTGTGGCAGCCATACTAATCGCTATTGGAACCTCTCTTAAACTTCCCTTGTCAACAACATATGTAACTTTCATGGTTGCAATGGGCACCTCGCTCGCCGATAGAGCCTGGGGAAGAGAAAGTGCTGTTTATAGGATTACAGGTGTGCTGACAGTTATTGCAGGCTGGTTTTTTACGGCATTCCTGGCCTTTACAGTTGCATTCCTTGTTGCTATGCTTATTAGTTGGGGAGGCCTGGTTGCTATTATAATATTAATAGCACTTGCAGTATTGTTATTGGTCCGCACTCACCTTCTTCATAGAAAGAAATCCAAAAGTGATGAACAGGCCAAAGCAGACATGGAGGAAGCTTCTTCAATTTCAGTGTCTTGTACAAATAATGTAAGCAAATTCCTCACAGACACCAGTACTATTTATGGTGAGATAATGGAAGGACTTATTAAGGAAGATAGAAAAGGCTTACGTAAGCTCAGAATAAGAATTGATGAAATTAATAATCTGTCTAAATCACTCAAAGACAATATTCATCATACAATTTCACAAATGGAGGATGAAACTGTAGAATCCAGCCCGCACTACGTTCAAACCCTGGACTACATGAGAGAAATGGCACACTGTCTTACATTTATTGATCAGCCGGTATTCAAGCATATTGATAATAATCACAAGGGAATTATTCCCATTCAGCAGGATGAATTAAGAGATCTTGCCGCTGATATATATGCATTATCCATGGCTGCACGGCAGTTAATCCTGGAAAAAGAATATGAGAAGCTGGGGCATATTACTAAGATGCAGGAGGATATTCTTGATAAGTTGAATAATTACAGGAAAAAACAGATCAAGAGAATAAAAAATGAAGTTGTTGGAACGCGTAATTCCGGACTTTATATTGGTATTCTTCAGGAATCGAAGAACTATATTCTTTACCTGGTTAACTTAATAAAATCGCATCGTGATTTTATTGAACATAATTAGTTTAAAAATACTTCGACAAATTCTAAACCCGGGGGTGAAAATATCCCGGGTTTTTTATATTTGCCCAATCTAATACCAATTGATGGAATTTAAAATTATAGATTTTCTGGAACTTATTGGCTCGCTCGGAATTTTTCTTTTCGGGATGAAAATGATGAGTGAATCACTTCAGAAAGTGGCCGGATCAAAAC